>DAINCT010000001.1:0-35746 GCA_036732245.1 Chloroflexota bacterium
GGGCCAGCTCCCGCCACGACTGCTGCCGAAAGAGCGAGCACGGAACGACGACTCAGGCCACCGGTCTCGACGGTGGGTCGATCTTCGGACTTCCCCGATTTTGCGCGTGACGAATACTGCTTCATGTGCCCCCCAGTACGCCCGATGAAGATCGCTTCCAACATGCTATGGGTTCGCCATGCCCTTCGGCAATACTATGCGAACGCATTGTTCCCCATCATCACGGGTGTGTACGCGCTCGACTGACATCCACACGCTCTCTATAGGTTGTCACGCTTCTGCGCACTGTTCACGCAGGCGCGCAATCCCGTTCGTCTCCTACGAAAGTGTGGACTAAATGTCGGGTGACTTGCCCAGGGCGACGAAGAGGCCGCCCGAGAACGGGGCGACCCTCTTTTCCGTCAGTCGGGCTGCGCCCCACCGGCACGGCCGTCACATCGCAGTCACCCAAGGGTGCGGGCACCCCGCGTTGCTGCGATGCGCCGGAACCGGCGCGGCAGGGACCCCGCCTGATAACCCCGCCATGGCATAGAACAGAGCCGCCGGTTAAACGAAGAAGAGAGCCTGCCCGTTCGGGCGGCTCTCTTCTATGCCAGTGGGCTGTACTAAGAACTGGATCAGCCCCGGAAACACTGGTGACTTTTCTGCAGCCCAGGAGCTCTTTCCTCTGCACCTCTTCGGGTTTTCCTCTTTTCGGTTTCCTTCCATCCGCTATATGTGGAGGACGGTCGCGACAAGTTAGCCGACCAGACACCCGGTCGGCTGCGCTCCCCGCGCTAATGTCAGGATGGTGAGAAACCATCCGACGATCGACGTCGTTTTCGATCTTCGGTTGGTGACTCCAGCCGGCAGGGATCCGGAGACCCCTAATCTGAAGTTGAGGAAGTACCGCCAGATGCGCGCGGTTCACATCGAGACGGCGGTCGGCCTCAGAGCCGCAATGGTCTGCGTCCTGGGCTACTCTCGCCCGGCGGCCGGCGTCCGTAGGCAAAATGCCCCAGTCCCCTGCACATTCCACCGAGCGACCCGGCTAGCGGGAATCTGATGTTCGGTCGTGAGAGCCCTGAGCTGACTGGTCGTGCTTTCGCTCGGATTCTCGGGAAGCGAAAGGCCCATTATCCCGTCTCCGATGCCTACGAGCGGGACTATCTGTCCGGTCCAAGCCGGTGGACAAGCCAGCAGGAGCACGTGACTTCCTGGCTGGAAGAGCTAGATGGGCCCGGTGCGCATAACCGCTCGACTCGCGGCACCGGCAAATCGCACCTGCTCATCGCCCTCGGCACCGCGGCGGCCGAGAAAGGCTTCCGGGTCAAATACACCCTCGCCACACGCCTCGTGAACGAACTCGTCGAAGCCGCCGACGAAAAGAACCTGGCGCGCACCATCGCCCGCTACGGAAGAGTCGACCTGCTCATGATCGACGAACTCGGCTACATGGAACTCGACCGAAGAGGCGCCGAGCTGCTCTTCCAAGTCCTCACCGAACGGGAAGAAAACAACTCGATCGCGATCGCCTCAAACGAGTCCTTCTCGGGCTGGACGAAGACCTTGACAGACCCGAGGCTCTGCGCTGCGATCGTTGACCGGCTGACATTCAACGGCACCATCATCGAGACCGGCACCGACTCCTACCGACTCGCTCACAGCCGACATCATCACGCCCAGCCCTAGATTCCCGGGCCGTGAGTGCCTTACAACTGGGCATTTGTCTTCCTCTGATCGAGGCTTCGCTCGAGGAAAACAGGAGATAGTCTGAGCCACTATGAGAGGGGTCGACCGGGAAGTTGGTTACGTCCGGTTCGAGCATGTTGCCCCGGACGAAACTTGGGCTGAGATCGTGAGTCTCTTTGTCTCGAGCTTCGCGGCCCCTCCTTACAATGAATCACCAGACGAACTACAAAGCATCGACCAATGGGGCCCCGACAAACTGGCTAGTCCTGGTGGGCGACTTGTCGCGGCGAGCCACGATGGACACGTGATCGGCTTTGCGTTATCTCAGAGGCTTGACCAGGACAACTCCTGGCAGCGACGACTAAACGCAATGCTGCCAACGCTAGACGCGGCAATCACGCCATCGAGAACCGTTATTGTCCAGGAACTCGCCGTCGACGAAAGCTTTCGAGGCCGTGGGATAGCCAAACAATGCATCCGTGAACTCCTCTCGAACCGAACCGAACACGATGCCATCCTGGGTGTTTTTGGCCAAGCATCCCAGGTCCGAGAAATTTATGGACACTGGGGTTTTTCGGAGCTTGGGACCTCTCCCATTTACGGCGGAACCGTGACCCTGCATACCTTGCATCACAAACTTCCCTGGCCGGCCTAGTCATCCAGCCACGACCCGTCCCCGCAAAAGTCGCTTAGCTTGTCGAGCCGAATCGCCATAGTGACTGAATTGAGAACGCTGCTGCGGGGGACCCCCTGGACGCGATCGGAAGCGCCAGACGCGTCGTCATCGGCCGACCCATCACCTCTCGCCGGGTACGACTTAAATTGACTTCCTGGGTCCCATTTAGGTTGACATAGCCAGGACGCCGAGGATCGGTGCAGCCTCGCTCGATATCGATATACGAAACGGCCTCATTTTCGTCTAGAGCGACTGGATCGTGATGATTGACTTTGCAGTCAGAGGTCCCCCGTGAGCCACGTATACGGTGGATTTCGCCGTCTGGGATATCCATTCGACACTTCGTTGCGCGGCTTGGCGGTCGGTCACAAACATTGGGCCGAGCGCGGTTCCTGGCCGGATTGCGCCGCCACTAATGGCATCCCCTGCGATAAGGGTGCCGTCGGCCAGCTGGATGGTAATCGAGCCTGCTGTGTGTCCGGGTGTCCAATGCGTTCGACCGATTCCTCCGAGGGTGGCGAGGTCTTCATCGTCTGTGAGTTGGATATCGGGCATGGTGGCTGGGATGGAGTTGCGCACGACAATCTTTCGCAGGAGGCGCGCGAACGTGCGAGTGGGCGTGAGCTCGACACGATCGCCGCGGATGAGTTCCGGGGCGTCGAGGTGGTGAATGGCGATTCGCGCACCTGTCGCTTCTCGGAGAGCGTTGGCTGATCCGGAATGGTCAAAGTGATGATGCGTGAGAACGATCAACTTGACGTCCGTGGGCTGGAAACCGATGGACTTGACCTTATCCAGGATGGCTTCCGACCGCCCGGGAGCGCCTGTGTCGACGAGCATGACGCGGTTGTCGTCCACCACGATGAAGGCCGTCGACATCATGTTTGAGACAGGAATGATTTCCAAGGAGTTCCTTCGCGCGGTCGACGTGCCGTCGATCATGGGTCGAATTGATGGCGCCATATCGTGCTTCCTATTGGACACAGATCGGCCGGATTCTAAAAGTAAACAGGTGTAAGTACACTATTGTCAACTTTACAGCGCGCGAACCGGACTCCTTGGGGCCTCGTGTATGTTTACGGGGGTAAAGTTGGGAATTTTGTCATGGTTGAACGGCAACGGAACGCACGCGGCAGTGGAGCGCTGCTCCGGAGAGAGGTCCTCGACAGTGCTCAGCGCATCCTGGAGCGGACCGGCAACGAAGACGCGGTCACGCTCAGAGCTGTCGCACGCGAGGCGCGAATTTCAGCGCCCTCCATCTACTCCCACTTCGCAAGTAGCTCTGACATCCTCGACGCTCTGGTCGGAGAAACCTTCGCAAGCCTGATCGACATATTGACCGATGCCCGCGATACGTGGACTGCCCCCGTCGATCGACTCCTAGCGATTTCACTCGCCTACGTCCGGTTTGGGGACACGTACCCAGAACGGTACCTCACCCTCTTTGAGAGACGGCGGAGCGTGGCGACCGCGAACCGCTACAAGGCCAACGGCATCGAATACGAAAGCACCCCAGGAGCGACGGCTTTCAACCTGCTGGCTGACGTACTGGAAGCCGCGATCCATCCCCATCCGTCGGCTGAAACCCCCAACGCGGTGGCGACGGAAGCAGCGATCTTTTGGTCCACGCTCCATGGCTACGTCACGCTCAAGGCCAGCTCACCCGGATTCCCATGGTTCCTGGACGCGGAGCAGATGTGCGCCGAACTCGTCACCCGGCTCCTGTTAACGCCGACCGAAAATAGGGCCAGTATCGCCGATTGAAAACAGGGCCACCAACCAACATGGAGGGTGATCAATATGGATGATTGGGCGAGGATACGCCAGCTGTTTTCAACAGGCCAGCACTCGAAGCGGGAGATCGGTCGACTCGTCGGGGTCTGGCGGGGAACGGTTGATCGGGCGTTGGAATCGGATCGGCTGCCGAAGTATCAGCGGACGGCGACCGGCTCAAGTTTTGACGTGTTCGCGGCGCAGGTTCGGGTGTTGTTGGTCGCGATGCCGAGGATGGCCGCGTCGACGTTGGCGGAGCAGGTGGGCTGGTCGGGTTCGGCGTCGGTGTTCCGTGAGAAAGTTGCCGGGATTCGGCCGGAGTATGTGCGGCCGGACCCCGCGGACCGCTTCGTCCACGAGCCGGGCAAGCAGGCGCAGTGCGACTTGTGGTTCCCGCACGAGCCCCTGCCGCTGGGCCATGGCCAGGAGGGCACGCCACCGGTGTTGGTGATGACGTCGACGTTCTCTGGATTCTTCCAAGCGATCATGTTGCCGTCGCGGTCGACACCGGATCTGCTCGGCGGGATGTGGTCGCTGCTCCAAACCGCGCAGGCCGTGCCCCCCGCGGCTGCTCTGGGACAACGAGACCGGTATCGGCCGGGGCAAACTCACCGAACGCGCGACCGCGTTCGCGGGCACGTTGGGCACCGAGATCAAGCTGCTCAAGGCCCGCGATCCGGAGTCCAAGGGCATGGTCGAGCGGCGCAACCGGTTCTTCCGCTCCTCGTTCATGCCGGGCCGGCACTTCGCGTCGCCGCAGGATTTCAACGAGCAAATGAGCCACTGGCTGCATGGAACTCGACCGACGAGGCGCCGAACTCCTCTTCCAAGTCCTCACCGAACGGGAAGAGAACAACTCCATCGCGATCGCCTCGAACGAGTCCTTCTCCGGCTGGACGAAAACCTTCACCGACCCGAGGCTCTGCGCCGCGATCGTTGACCGACTCACCTTCAACGGCACCATCATCGAGACAGGCACCAATTCCTATCGGCTCGCGCACACGAGGCAAAGCATCGCTGCCGGCTCCGCTTCAATGACCTGACAGTTTCAGGGCGTGACGACGGACCCTAGGGGCGGCAGATAGCCACGGGCCGCCGCGGCCGCCCGAGCCACGATCAGGGCCGGGTCGACGATTTCGCCATTCGCAATTGCAGTATCCAGGTCACTGACGCTCATGCGGACAAGCTGCACCTGTTCCGATGGGTCGGAACGGTCTGGGGTTCCTTTCCGTGTCCCGGCGTCGCAGACGAACACGTGGACAGGCCAGGCTGAGCGGCCCGGGTTGACGAAGAACGTGTGGAGCAAGGCAAGGTCATTGGGGACAAGCCCAAGTTCCTCTTCTAGCTCTCGACTCGCCGCCTCAGCTGGCATCTCGTCCTCGGCGCCCGCACCTCCCGGCAGGTCGTAGATCCAGCGGTTGATGGGATAGCGGTATTGCCGCGTCAGGAGCACAGCCCCGTCGTCGATGACGAGGGTGGCTACTGCGAACGGGATGCTCTCGTCGACTTCGTAGTGCGATCGAGAGCCGTCGGCGAACATCACCGCGTGATCCATGAGTCGAACGCGGCCTCGGTAAAGCTCTACTCGCTGCGTTGTCAGCCACGTCTGCTCGGTCATTGGACCACCGTATGACTAACGGAGCAAGAAGCTCTTCTGAACGCTCAAGTGGGTCCGGCTTAGATTGCCCACCTGGGTCCCAATTGGCTTGACATAGCCACCCCTTGACCCCCAGGGGCATTCGTTCGTGTACTCCCGTGCATTTTGCTGCGCTACGGACCTGTTATTTGCAGCGCCTTGCACTCCGGCGCACCGCAGGCTGTGCAAATTCTGTGCAATGGAGCGTGCGGTGCACAGGGCACACCTCACGCACGCGGATGCGGCCAGTCTGCGCCAGCGCTCTCGCGGATCAGACCGCGGACGAAGAACCGAAGTGGTCCGATGAAGGACTGGATAATCTCAACTTCGGGCCGCTCAACACTTCCATGAACGAGGTTGCTGCGGGCCGTGTAGCACCGAGTAAAGAACTTGTCCGGAGAGAGCTCAAGATAAGTCCGCTCCCCCAGCGAGCGAGCCAGGCGGCGACCAGCACTACCGATCGATTCATGCTTTAGCTGCCCGAGTGCTCCACGCAGCGAATTCGCGTCGTCGACTGCAGTCCCGCTCATCGAATCGAGGTGCGCACGGAGATGATCAATCACCGCGACCTGAGACACCGGGCGGTCGCCTGGGTCTATGAGCGCTTCGACCGCGATCATCAGCATGAGGAAGCGCGAGTCGGTGTCTCCGGGAGGCATGTTCTCCGCCGCTGAGAACATCTCGAAGGCAAGCTGCGTGCGAGAGTTAGGAACAAGCTCAGCGTCGTACGCGTCCTTGATCGCGTTTACTGTCCCGTTGGCATTCCGTCCGGCGATCACATCGGCTCTCATGCGCCCGAAGGTTGGCGGAGGGTACTCCGGAACCACCAGCAATCCCGGATCGTCGTTGTACGCGGCGACTTCCTGCCCCGCACTGATTGAGTCGAGCATGCCCTGAAAGAAGCCGCCACGCGGCGCTCTCATTTCGAAGTCGGCAGGAAGAAACTCGGCAACAAACCCTAGGATCATGGCCCCTACCCATCGCTGACCGTCTTCGGTCGCGTCTTCGGCGGTCGCATATCCGAAGCCCCGGAGGGCGAACTCGCGGGCTTCCTTGACCGAGAGATCTGCATTCAGCGGGCGAATTGACACACGACGCTCGTGACCTTCACGGAGCACTAGTTCTGGTTCGTCGTGCTCGATGCGCTGTCCAACGGGGATTCGGAATCTGATCCGGAACGCGAACGTCATGCTTGAGAGTAAGGCCCGCGACGAGAGCGGGCTAGAACCCGAAGTCCTTGTCGTCCAGCCACAGAGGCGCTGGCATGTTCTTTCGATACGAGGGGTGGATGAGGTCGAGGTGGTTGTAGAACTCCCCCCAGTTGCCGCTCAACTTCATGAGCGTAACGACAGACCCCAGGTGCTCGCGTAATTTTGGGTAGCCGATGTTCGAGGTGAGATGTTGGAACATCCCCGATCGAACGGCTTTCTTCTGCGCCTTCTTCAGTTCGTCCCGGACCCCTGGCGCGAGCCGGTCGTAGATGATGTCGTTCGTGAGGTTCGCGAAGTAGAGCGGGCGCTGCACCGAGGCTGGGTCGTAAGCGATGTCGCGTAGCCGGAACAGTTCCCTGTAGAAGTCGTTTGGGAACGTCCTCACCCACGGCTGAAGCTCCTTGGCCACGAAGGCTTCGAGAATTCGACTGAGCGCATCTTTGGTCCTGATCTCCTGATAGCCGGTGGCCTCGTCCACGAGCGCGATAATTCCGACTGTGGCGAGCCCGCGCACGATCACTTCGGCCTGCCGAGCAATGTGCTGCTGGTTCGGCGGCAGGCTTCCGCCTTGGCGTGCAGCCAGGTATATCTCACAGATCACCGGAAGCAATTCCGCGCGGTAGCCGTCAAGGTCAACCAAACCGGGGGCAGTCCCGAACGGTATTGAGGCTAAGCCGGTGCGGAATCGACGAACCAGCAACGCCGTCACACCCTGGGCGATGTGGCAGCTCATCAGGTGGTCGGCGATCGAGAGCCCGACCGGAACGGGACCGTCGTCCCGCGATCCGCTCAGCCACAGCATCCCCGACACCGACTGGGCCAGCAGGTCCTGCCCCGGGCGATCCTTCCACGGGCCGGTATCGCCGTAGCCCGTCGCGCTGGCGTAGACGAGGGCGGGATTGAGCGCGCGCACCGACTCGTAGTCGAGCCCGATCCGTTCCATTACTCCCGGTCGGAAGTTCTGGATGATCACATCCGCCTTCGTGACGAGGTGCTTGACCCAGGCAAGGTCGTCCGCATCCTTCAGATCGGCCGCGACGCTCTCCTTGTTTCGATTCATCGCGTGGAACGAGATGGTGTCGCCGTCCGCCGACTTGCCGGCAAACGCCAGCGTGCGGCCAATGTCACCAACGCCGGGTCGCTCGATCTTGATGACCCGCGCCCCCAGGTCGGCGAGTCTCATGGCCGCGACGGGACGGGGCCTGCGAGAAACTGGCTGAAGTCGAGCACGAGGATGCCCTCGAGTGGTCGAACCCTGTCGTCCCCCATCGGGCGTCGCCTCATCCAGTGATCTGTCGTTGCTCAATCGTTTGAGCACGGCTAGCGATTCACACTGAAGAGGTCAACATCTTCGGCACGGTGACACGCAAGCGGCGCCGATCTTCTATAGATCGGCGCCGCCTGGCGGCCCCCGAAGGCCGTTACGGAACTGGCACGGTTGCCCGCGGCGTACCCCCTACGCCACGGACAGCGTCCACTGCTGGTTGGACTGGTTCAGCGGAATCCACTGATCCACCGTGCCTCCGTTGCTGGTGGAGTTCCCACCGACCTCGAGCGCCTGCTTGCTCTGGAAGTTACGAATCACGTAGCTCCCGGCTGGGCCGGCCTCGAAGTACCACAGCTGGTCGCTGCTCGCCGTGTAGGTCTCCTGGTCGACGGCGGCGCCGTGCGCGAAGAGGCCGCCGTTGATGCCCAGAGCCAACCCGCTGTTGTGGTTGATGATCTCGTACAGGCCACCGCCCACCGAGTGGATCTGCCACTGCTGGTTCGTGCCGTTGTTCTTCGTCCACTGTTCGAGCGCCGTTCCATTGGCCGTCGAGCTGTTCGCGATGTCCCCCACGAGACCCGAGTTGACGTTCGTCAGGTAGTAGTAGCTGCTCCCGGAGGTACCGGGGTCGGCTGGCGCGCTGCCGGTCGCTCCCTCGGCGCCGAGTACGCGCACCTCGGCGATGAAGAAGTACTGCCCATCCGTCTTCTGAACGCGCAGGTAGCGGAAGGCTGCCGAGGTTCCGACCTTGAAGTCGGCACTGCCCGCGTTGGGGATCGACGCCGTCTCGCGCGCCACAGTTGTGTACGTGGCGAACGTTGGGTCATTCGATACCTCAACCTGGAAACCGGTTCTGGTTTGCGACTGATCGAGATCCTGCCGCGCAAGCACCTGAACCTGGTCGATCGAGGTGGCGGTGCCGAGGTCAACCTGCCACCACGAGTTGGTGTCTGCGCCGGTCGGCGACCAGCCGGTGCTTCCCAGACCGTCGGCCGCGGCTGGTGCCGCAAACCCCGATGAGAAGGTCGAAGACGCCGACGTCGACTTGCCGTAGGCGAGGTCGACAGCGTTGCGCAGCCCTGCATACGCGGCCTCGAGGCCGGCACCCTGGATCACCGAGGTGCCGCTCGAAACGTTGTTGCTCAGGGTGACGGATGGGCCGTTCGCGTTCTGCACCACGGGGTTGTCAACGTTTGAAATCACGTTGTTCGAACCTGTGAGCTGAGACGAACCCTCATCGAAGTACAGTCCGCCCGCAGCGCTTGTGCACGCCGCTGCCGAGTGGTTGATGTCGTGAAGGTAGTTGTTCGAATACGTGCTACCGGGGTCAACGGAGAGGTGGTAAATACCGCCGGTGTCACACAGCCGGTTGACCGCGTTGCCGATCTCGTTGAACTTGACGGTGTTGTTGCTCGCGGCGCCCGTGTTGTGCTGCCAACCCCAGCCAACGGTGATGGCCGACCACGGCACATCGGAGATCTCGTTGTGCTCGATGATTGTGCCGCTCGTCCAGCCGGCGTTGATGCCCGCCGTCCCCAAATAGTCCGTGCCGATTCGCGTGATGAGGTTGTCGTTAACCGTGTTGCCGGTCGCGACCTCCCGCACATCCTCGCCAGCAGGGCTCGATGGCGGGTTGTAGAGGGTGTGATATTCGACGGTCGGGTCGGAGAATTTTCCGATCATGATGCCGTTGCCTGCAGCTCCATTGATGATGTTGCCGATGGCGGAGCTGGTGCGCGTGCCGTGGTCGAGCGCGGTCGATCCGACACCCCGGAACCTGTTGCCCGTGATCTGGATGTTGTTGGCATCCGCCACGTGCACGGCAGCCGGCGGCCGAGCGACGTATTGCTGGTTCTGGAGGTTGGCGCTGACGTTGTACAGGCCGCCCTGTGCGTTCAGGTAGCCGGAGGTCGTTGGCAACATCCAGGTGGTTCCGGTAAACGTGATCCCCGAGAACGAGACGTTCTGCGCGGGGCTGTCCAGGTTCGCACCCGAGATGTCGACAAGGGTCTGGACCGACGGAGCGGTCACGGCTGCGCTCGACATGTTCTCCCCCGCCCGAGGCAGGTAGTAGACCGTGCTCGACGGGCTGTCCAGATACCACTCACCCGGCTGCGTCACGAAGGCGCCCTCGTTCTGCCACCGAAACGACGAGCCGTTGGCGAGGATCGGGTATGGGCGCTGGAAGAGGATGCCCGCCTCGGCGCCGTCGAATGAAACGGTGGCGCTTGAGCCGTTGACCACGATCGACGTGACTCTGAGGTAGCTCTCGCCCCACTGCGTCTCGAGAACCATTTCGGGGTTGCCCTGGCCCGCCCACGATCCGACCGAGCTCGCCGGCACCGTGATGGTCTTGTTCGCGCTCGACGACGCGATGATCTGATACCAGCCGTTGTCGGGGCTCTGCGCGCGGGTCGCTTCGACGCCGTTGACATAGAGCTGGCGGAACGCAAGTGAACCGACGCTTGCCTTGAACTGGCCACCGCTGGCCGCGGTCCATCCGGAGATCGTTTGCGCGCCGGAGACGACAGGTGTTGCACCGCTCGCGGCCTGCCAGCGGACGAAGTTTCCGTTGGTACCGGAGTCGGAAGAATTCAGCGACAGGGTGGACGTCTGGGCGTATGTGCCGCTCATCAGATTGACGTCGATGTCCCCCGACATCGAACCGTCCACCGCACGGACGGCGGTCTGCGCCTTCGCAAGCGTTTTGAACGCTGCGCCGGATGATGTTCCGGGGTTTGAGTCACTCCCGACGACGGGGTCAACTCAGTAGTTGGTCGTGGACGCCGACGCGATCGCGGCGGGGCCGGTGACGGCGATTCCTAATCCAAAAACGATGGCCACAAATAGGCCCGAACGCGTGCGCATTGCCATTCTTGAATTGCCTCCTCATCGAGACGGCGACCCCCATTGGCCGCACCGGTTGATGATACATAACATGTCTTATCAATAGCAAGCGAACTTTCGAGCGGGTGATTCTCGGGCGCCCCGCGCCCGTTCTCGCCCCTACTCGCGTGGTCGGACCCGGAGGTTGTGGACGCCGCCGTCGACTTCGAGTGCGGTGCCGGTCGTGGAGGCCGACAGTGGGCTCGCCAGATACAGGATCGCACCCGCAACTTCCTCGGGGGTCACCATCCGCCCGGTCGCCTGCCGCGCATCCAGGGCGGCACGTTCCGCGACAGGATCATCAAATTTCGCCAGCATCCGGTCCACGAACGGGGTCGCCACGGTGCCCGGGCTGACACAGTTCACCCGAACACCCTCCGCAACATGATCGGTCGCCATCGCAAAGGTCAACGCCAACACGGCACCCTTCGACGCCCCATACACGGCCCGCTGCGGCAGACCATTCAGAGCCGCGATGGAACACACATTCACAATCGACGCGCACGGGGATAACCGCAGCCACGGCAGCACGGCTGCGGACACCCGCGCCATGCCAATCACGTTAATGTTCAGAACGCGCGCCCACTCGGCATCATCGTTGTCTTCCACCGTTCCCACCGCACTGATGCCCGCATTGTTGATGAGGATGTCGATCCGCCCACATCGCTCCCCCACCGCAGCGACCGCGGCATCCACGGATGCCCGGTCCGAGACATCCGCCACAAACCCGACCAGTGACTCCGGGAGGCCGTCGAGGTTCAGGTCCAACACCGCAACCGTTGACCCTGCCGCAACCAAAGCCTGCGCTGTTGCGAGCCCAATCCCGGAAGCACCCCCGGTCACCACCGCAACTGTGCCATCGAATTCGGTGCCCACACATTCGCTCATGCCTGCCTCAACTCCTGCCGGGCCCTGCCCAGCCCATCAATCTCCAGCACGACCACATCCCCTGCGCGCAAGTATGGTTTGGGTTCCGGCTGACCCAACGCCACCCCGGCCGGCGTTCCGGTGTTGATGATGTCGCCCGGTTGCAACACCATGAACTGGCTCAAATACCAGACAATGTGATTCACGCCGAAAATCATGGTCGCCGTGCTGCCGTTCTGACGCAGCACACCATTGACCCACAGCCGCATCCCCATGCCCTGCGGATCCGGGATCCCGGATGCCGCAACCAACACCGGCCCGAACGGGTTAAACGTTTCGCAACTCTTGCCCTTATCCCACTGCCCGCCACGCTCCAACTGGAACTCCCGCTCCGACACATCATGCGACAACGCAAACCCCGCAATATGCGCCGGCGCATCCTCCGGGGAAGCCAAATACCGTGCCGTACTACCGATCACCACCGCAAGCTCCACCTCCCAATCCGTCTTCACCGACAGACGCGGCACCAACACATCATCATTCGGACCCACCAGCGTTGACGGGTCCTTCATAAACACCACCGGCTCCGCAGGGATATCCGCGTGCGTCTCCTCCGCATGATCCCGATAATTCAAACCAATGCACACGATCTTCGTCGGACGCGCGACCGGCGCACCCACCCGCAGGGAGCCCGCGTTCGCGAGCACCGGAAGCGAACCCGCCACACACGCCGCTTGCGCCCGCGCGAGACCACCACTAGCCAGAAACGCACCATCAATATCCGCCGTCAACAACCGCAAGTCATAGCTCACACCATCCACCTGCAACACAGGGACCTCCGAACCAGGGGCACCCAACCGCGCAAAATCCATCGACTTCTCCATATTATTGCGTACCTGTAGTACGTATGATGTCTTGATGATATCGCGACCGCCGCCGGTCAGAATCAGCGGGATGCTCCCGTCTGGGTTATGACCGGAGACTAGACCATGTCTATACGTGTGACGTCCTAACTCTGAACTAGAATCGACCAATGACGACCGAAACCCGCACGCCATCCACCCGAGTGCGGGGGGCGCTCAGCAAGGAGCCTCGGATGCCCGCCGAGCGGCTGGGTATTGGGGTCGTGCGCGACCTCGTCGAGTCGATCGTCTCGGGTGCGGCTAAGCCCGGAGAGACACTCCCTCCCGAGGCGCTACTTGCCACCGAATTCGCGGTCAGTCGCACGGTCATTCGTGAGTCGATCAAACGCGTCGAGGAGAAGGGCCTGATCCAGGTCGAGCAGGGGCGGGGCACCATCGTGTCTCCGACGAACAATTGGAACGTGCTCGATCCAGACGTGCTCGACGCCATGATCGCGCACGACGACTCGCTGGGAATCCTGGATGAAGTGGTGAGTGTGCGGGCGTTGCTGGAGTCCGAGATGGCGGCCACCGCAGCCTCGCTCGTCACGGACGCCCAAATTGACGAGTTGCGCGCAAGCCTCGAGAGCCAGAGTAAGAGCGTCAACGACCTGGTCGCGTTTCCTGCAGGTGACGTTCACTTCCACGCCATCATCATGAGCATCTCCCTGAGCAGACTCGGCGCAAGCATTTCGCGAGTTCTGGTGGGCGCGGCTATGGAGAGCCATCGTTACCGGGGCGATTTCGGAGACAAGTACTACAAGGACACGCTCGACGAGCACGCGGCCATCCTCAAGGCCATCTCAGAGCGAGACGTCGCTGGTGCGCACGAGGCCATGCGCCATCACATCCTCGTCGCCTGGGAGCGTCGCCGCCCGCCGCTCGCTCGCAAGGACCAGCCCTAGCTCACTCGAGCGGCGCGTCGACGCGCAGCAACCCTGCGGCCTTGAGCTCGGTCCAGAGTTCCCTCGGAACAGTGGCTGCGTGGAGGTCGACGTTTCGACGCACCTGTGCGGCATTGCGCATACCCAGCGTTACGTTGACGACGGACGGATGGCACAGAGGGAAGGCGATCGCGGCCTGCGGCACGGTGACCCCGAATCGGGCACACACTTCGGCGATCGCGCTCACTTTCGCGATCACGCTCGCCTCTGCCGGCTGGTAGTCGTACTTCGCATCGGCCGCAGGGGTATGGTTCGCGAGCAGACCGGAGTTAAAGGCGCCCACTGCCACGATGCTCTTGCCCGTGGAGGAGGCCACCCGAAGCGCGTCGTCGAGCGAGTCCTGCTCGAGCAGCGTGTATCGACCGGCCAGCATTGCCAGATCCATATCGGTGCGCGAGAGCAGCCGTGCGGCCTCAGGACCGCTGTTGGTCCCGACCCCGACCGCGTTCACCACGCCCTGTTCTCGAAGCTCGACCAGGAACGGAGCCACGCGAATGCCAGCATCCGGGTCCGCCTGATCGGGATCGTGCGCATACAGGATGTCGACCCGGTCGAGCCCGAGCCGCTCGAGGCTGGCGTCCAGGGATCGACGCACGCCATCCCGGGAGAAGTCCCACTGGCGAACGACATCATCGGGCACCAGGAACCCGTCATTGTCCAGTCCGGTTCTGTGCTCATTGGGCACCAACAGCCGGCCCACCTTGGTCGAGATCACGTATTCGTCGCGTGGATACTTTCGCAACGCTCGCCCGAGCCGTCGCTCCGACAACCCCAGCCCGTAGTGCGGCGCGGTGTCGAAATAGCGGATGCCGAGCGCCCAAGCTGCGTCCACCGCCTCCTCGGACTCGCCGTCGGTGGTCTCCCGGAAGAGATTGCCCAGGCTCGCTGCACCAAACCCCAGCTCGGTCAGGCGCAGTCCGGCGCGGGCCAGCGTTCTCTCATCCACGGGCGCCCACCTCCATGTTGTATAGGGAGCGCGCGGTTTCGGAAAAGATCGCCGCCCTCTCAGACTCGGCGAGACCGGCCACCAGTGTGCGCGCGGCGCTCAGCCATGAGCCGTAGCCTCCACACAGTTCGACCAGGGGCCAGTCGGACCCGAACATCAGTCGCTGCGGGCCGAAGCACTCGAGCGCCACCGTGACGGCGCGCTCGAGGTCACCGAGGGTCCAGCTCGTCCAGTCCGCCTCCATGGTCAGGCCCGATAGCTTCGCATAAACATTCGGCAGCGCGGAAAGAGCGCGCAGCGCAGATTCCCAGGCCGAAATGTCTCCGCTACGCAGCGCGGGTTTCGCCAGGTGATCAAGGACAAACGTGAGGCCGGGATGCTCGGAGACAACGCTCGTGCAGTCCACGAGCTGGTCTGGTGTGACCACGAGGTCGAACGACAGGCCGGCCGCTTCCAGGGCATCCAGACCGTGCGAAACCGATGCCTTGATCAGCCAGTGCGGATCCGGATCGACGTGAGCGAGATGGCGGATGCCCGAGAGCAGCCGCCCGTTGGGTAGGGAGCGGGCGTCGGCGATCTCCCCCTCGACACCGGACGAAGCAAGATCGACCCAGCCAACGAGGGCACCGACCGAGGGCGGAAGATCCGCGCTCAGGAGGTCGGCCGTCTCCCGGCTCGAATTACTGGCCTGCACGACGACGGCCGCCTCGACGCCGTTGGCGGTCAGGACCTCGTCGAGATCGTCGAGCCAGAAGTCCCGGTCGATCGCGGACATGGTGCCCGGGTCAATCCACTCCTGTGGTGTGCGAAGCCGTTGCCACAGGTGGACGTGCGCGTCGACAGTTCCGTGCGAATCCGCACCCACTAGTCGAGGTGCCAGACGAGTGTCCCGTCGAACCACAGCGCACCCTCCGGAGCGCCAGGAGCGGGCACCTGGCACGGGTCGATGTGCGACCACCACTCCAGCGATACCGGGTCCGCCTCGATCACCTTCATGTCCGCCTCGTGATCCTCGCCGACGTACTCGTAGTATGCAATCAGGGTGTCGCCCGCGATGAAAATGGAGTAATTGGTGATGTTGCTCGCCGTGAGCGTCGCCTCGACCTGCGGCCACACAGCAGCGTGGAGCCGCAGGTACTCCTCGCGACGCTCGGGAACGACATTCACAATCAGTCCGTGACGCTCAATCATTGACGACTACACCTCCCTCGGCCGTGTCCCACGGCGCCAGATAGGTTTGCGGATTGGCGTGAAGCACGGTCTTCAGGGTGAGCGTCACCCTGGTTCCGGCGGGCAGCTCGATCGTGAGGTACGAACTGTCAACCACGGAAACGGCGGTCACCGGATCGATGTCACCGCCAATGTATTGGTAGAAGCTCCCCGTCCAGTTCCCGTCGAACGAGTCGTACGAAACCGTCTCGATCTGGTTTTCGGCGTAGGCGCCAGCCTGCAGGATGACCTTCCGGGCGTGAGACGCGGAGAGGTTGACCAGCTCAACCACGGTAGCCTCCGGATCAATAGAGGACACCAGTGCCGCCACGTCCGCCGGTAGCCCGGCTCGTCGCTCGATGCTGTCCCACCAGCGGATGCGCGTCTGCAGTTGACCGCCGTTGTAGATCACCTGCGGACCGCCAAGGGTCAGCTGGGTCAGTGCCTCGGTCACAATCGGTTGCACGAGCTGCCAGATGTGGATGTCTGCCTCGTCGACCGGCTTATTGCCGAACTGCTCGATCAGCGCAAGGCGACGACGCACCTGATACTGGGCGGCAGCCAAAATCGTCTCAGGATAATCCGGATTATCGCCCTCGAGGTAGGTGAACCACGCGTCCTCGTGACCGCCCTCTTCCTTTTCGCGCACCGGTCGGACCGTTCGCCAATCGAACCCACTGCGCTCGCGCAGCATCCGCAGTCGCGCAAGGTCTGCCGGGTCATTCGAGAAGTGCCAGAGAGCGAACGGGATGGAAACCTGCACGGGGTTCCAGTCGAAGCGCCCCTTGTCGCTGCGACGATAGGGGACCAGCAGCGTTGGAGTGTCGACGTCGGGTCCGAGGTGCGCGCCCCACCAGTGTTTGACCGACGAATCACTCGTTGCGAAGGCGGCGGTTCGACCGTGAGCGATCACGTCATCGTATTGCGCTCGCGCGAGGTCGAGATAGGAGAGGTCGCCGGTGACAATGGCGGCCGCGATCGAGCCCACCGCTGCCGCCTGGCCAAGGCTGTAGATTCCGTGTGGCCACGTCCATCCGTAGTGGCCACCATAGGTGCGACCGTCAAGCTGCGAGCCCACGACTCCGTCGAGTCCGACGTTGTCGGGAATGATTCCCTCGTTGGCCTGTGCTCGAGCGCGCCACCCCGACACGTAGCGTTCGATCCACCGTGCATAGCGGGGGTCACCCGTCAGCACGTACGCGTTGAGTACGAGACCCGAGATGCTCAGGTTTGCGACGACGTCTCCCCGGCCAAGTCGTTGCTGCATTTCGGCGCCAAGCCGAGGATCGGGTGCGAAGTCGCGATGCGGCGCCGGGGCGCCGTCCATCCAGTCGAGCGGAAACCCGTACTTCCCCGCCTCGTCCGCGAGCCACGGGTAATACTCGGTGTCGGAGACGCCCTCGCGAGCTCCTCCGCTTCCGGTGTGGGGCGCCTTCACGATGTTGAGCGCCTCGTCGTAGTTTCCGTTTTGCGGGTCAACGTAGAGATCTGCGAAGCGGGTCGCACGTTCTCGCCATTCCGCAGGCGCGGCGGCCGAGAGAAAGTACATGAAGAGCATCGCTTCGCCCTGGTGGAACCAGTCGTAACCGATCTCGAAGTCGTTCTTCACGATGTTCAGCCGGGTCAACTGGTCGGTGAGCGCTCTCCAGTGCTTATTACTCGCAGCCAGGATGCTCGAGTCACCGCCCAGCAGGTAATACTCGGGCCAATTGAAAAACGATTCGTAAAAGTCATCGCCACCGTCACGCGAACTGAGTTTGCCGGTGTAGCGAAGCGAGCCGTCGGTGTCGCAAAAGCCCGTTTCGAATTGCCGCCACGAGTCGTCAAGCAGCGCGAACAGCGCGCGCTCGGCGACGGCCCAGGCCGGCGGTTTCGTCAACGGCACTGAAGCCACGATCGTGGTCGAAGCACGGGAGTCGGCTGGGCTGGGAGTAGACATCGGGTGGCTTTCTGTGAAAATCGTCGGTGAGGGAAGAGTCGGCACGGAGTTTGTCATTCTTTGGTACCGCCCGCCGTCATTCCACTGACGAGGAACCGTTGAGAAAACAGGAAGACGATCAGGACGGGCGCAATTGAGATGACCGTGGCGAGAGCCAGGGTTGGCAGCTCGATCGTCTGCACGCCGATAGAGCTCGGGTTAAAAGCCGGAGTCGAACCAAGCAACGACGTCAGGCCGATCTGCATCGGATACTGGTTGCTCGACGGGAGCATCACGAACGGCAGGAAGTAGTTGTTCCAGTTCTGCACGAAGCTGAAGAACGCTACGAGGGCAACCACAGGCGCGGCGAGCGGCAGGGCGATGCGCAGAAAGACCTGAACCTCAGTACACCCGTCGATTCGAGCAGCGGCAAGGAGATCCCTGGGAACGCTGGTCGAGAAATAAATGTAGGTCAGATAGACGCCGAACGGAAAGAACGAGAACGGGAGAATGACCGCCAACGCGTTGCCGATGAGGCCCACCGAGTTCAACTCGAGAAAGACGGGCAGTACGAGCGCAGTGTTGGGAATCAGCATGACAACGAGCGTGATCACCAGGAGGGCCTGTCTGAACCGGAATTCGGTGAGCGCCATAGCGTAGCCGGCAGGAATGCTGACCACGAGCACGATGACCAGTGCCGCAAATGCGTAGGAGGTCGAGTTGCCGAGCCAACCCACGATGGCACCTGACTGGAAGTCGACCAGCGATTTCCAGTTTGCAACGAACGCGTCCCAGCTTCCGAACGCGAACGGTGCCGCAGTAAGCAGCTCGTGCGGCGTCTTGCCCGAAGCGATGATCAACCACACGATCGGAGTTCCGAAGAAGAACGCGAACGCGAGGAGCAGTAGCCCGGCCACGGCCTTGCCGCCGAGCGCGGCGGGATCGAAGCGCCGGGCGGCGTTTCGGTCCAGTCGAGAGATCTTCAGGGTCGCGGTCATTACTGTTCTCTTTCAAAAAGGCCGCCACGGGCGACGAAGAATGCCGACAGGCCGAGAGATACAAGCAACAGCAGGATCGAGAGCGCGGCGGAGCCGTTGAAGTTGTTCTGCTGGAACGCGTACAGGTATGACAGCTGGTTCAGCGAATAGTCGTTACCGACAACGCCGATGCTCGCCTGCGATACGAGCTGCGGCTCGACGAAGAGTTGCGTTCCCGCCGCGAGCGACAGGATGACCATGTAGGTGATCCACTTGCGCATCATCGGAAGCTGAATGTGAATGGCCGTCTGAACCGCATTCGCGCCGTCGATTCTGGCGGCCTCCATGACCTCAGTACTGATGTTGTTCAACGCGCCGTACATGATGACAATCCAGCCGCCGGCACCGGTCCAAAAGGCGATGATCGAGAAGACGACCGGCAGGTTTGCGGGAGAAATGGCCTGGACGAAGGTGTGCAATCCAAGAGCGTTGAGCAGAAATCCGACGGGACTGGCGGCGGGATCCAACACGAAGATCCACAGGACAACACTGGAAGCCCCAGCCAACGCCCCAGGGATATAGAAGATGAACCGGAAGGCGCTACTGAGCCAGCGGGTCTTGACGGCGTGCACCACGAGCGCGAGAACCACCACAAGCACGAGCAGACTGACGAGCCAGATGACGATGTACGCGGCGACGTGCCCGACCGCGGGCAGGAACCGGAAGTCCTTCACAACCTGCGTGAAGTTGGCGATCCCGGCGAATCCGCCGTCCGCCGTGGTCAGTGAGAGATACAGGGCGTAGAGGGCCGGCACGATCCCAAATGCAAAGAGGAGCAGCGTGTAGCCGGAAACGAACAGGTAACCCATGGGAGACCGGGTGGGGTTTGAGCGGTGCGGCCGTGGCCGGCTCTGCTGTGAAACAGAGCCGGCCACGGTTGTTGGAACTGAGGTCACTTCGTCGACACCGTGTATCCGAGGGTTTGGGCCTGATCGGAGATTGCCTGGCCCCACGCGGGAAGCAGGTCAACCACCTTCTTGCCGGCCGAGACTCCTGGAATCATGGTCTTCGACCAGATGCCTTCCTGGCTGAACTGCCCGGCACCCCATCCCGGCCAGACAACGCTCGCCGCGCTGGTCAGCTGGTCAAGGTTGGTGACGTAGTAACCACTCTGCGACTGGGCTGCAAGCCACGCCTTCTGAGCGCTGGCGTAGGCGGGAAGCCCTGGCGCTAGCTTGACCTGGTAGTCCGCTGCGGTCGTGACGAAGACGGCGAACTTCTTCGCCTCGGCGAGGTTCTTCGAGTGGCTCGAGATGAACCAGGTCGCTCCACCGACGTCACCAGTCGCGGGTGCCTCAGAGCCCCACGTGAGCGGTGCGGCAACACCGATCTGGCCAGCGGGAACGTTGAGGCCGGTCTTCGAGTTGAAGATCGCGCCACCGAGCCATGCCGGTCCGGGGATCATCAGTACCTTGCCCGTGTACTTCTGCGCGAATGCCGGCGAGAAGAGGCTGTCCTGGGTGATCGAACCATTGGCAGTGAGGGTGTCCATGAGCTCGGCACCGCGCTTGCAGTTCGCGCTCGTCGTGTTGACCGTCACGGCCCGAGCACCCGTGATGTCGTTCGCCTGGCACTTTGCGGCCCACATGTAAATCTCGGGACCCTCAAAGCTGTCGCCAACAGAACCGACGATGTATCCGGGGTGCTCAGCGGCAAGCTTGATGCCCAGCGCCTTGTACTCCTGCCACGTCTTCGGAACCGTATAACCGAACTGCTTGAACAACGTGTCGTTGTACCACAGCACGTTCGGGGCAAGGTCATTGCGGAGGCAGTAGATGTGTCCACTGACCGTGCACGGGTCAAGTGCTCCCGGGTTGAAGCCCGAGATCGTCGACTTGTCGATGTAGCCCTCGTCGAGGGGTGCGGCAAACGCCTGAGTCTTGCCGTCCTTCTGGCTGGCCCACGACGCGTCGTTGTTCTGCGAGGAGAACACGACATCCGGCCATCCGCTGTTCGCCTTATCGAACAGGTTCATCTTGGTCTGGAACGAGTTCGTCCCATTTGAGCTGCCGTCGTAGGTGACGATCTTGATCTTGTCTTTCGGGTAGGCCGTCTGGAACGCCTTGGCGGCCGGGACGCGCGTTGCGTCTACCCAGACCGTGATGGCACCCGTTGACTGCTTTGCCTCTGTGAAGCCGAAGCTGGACGATCCGCTTCCGGATGCGCCCGTACAAGCGGCGAGGAGTACTGCGACTGTTGCTGCCGAGGTGATGGCTGCGATGGTTCGTATCTTTCGAATGAAAGACGGTGGATTGGAATGCTGGCTAACCATGGCACTGTCCTTTTCTTGGTCGACGTCGTTGACGACTTGTGCCTGCCGGGATTGCAGGCGTTCGCAATTCCATCATACATGTGACGTATGCTGCAATCGCGATCTCGATTCGGCGATCGTCGTTATGCCTGGGCACGGGCACGCATCAACGGCGCACGCGACCCGGAGGTCGAGTACTGGCTCCTCGCTAGACGCAGCCTCGCCGACCCGACCGAGATCGCGTACTACCTCTGCCACGGACCCAAACGAGTAGCACTGGCCGACCTGGCCCGGGCCGCCGGAGCACGGTGGGCGATCGAGGAAACCTTCCAGACCAGCAAAGGGGAGACAGGCCTCGATCACTACCAGGTCCGCCAGTACACGAGCTGGTACAGACACATCACCCTCTCGATGCTCGCGCACGCATTCCTGACCGTCACCCGGTCAAAAAACGGGGCTCTCATTCAGATGGCGGCGACCTCATCGCCCTGAGCCTGCCCGAGATCAGACGCCTACTCGTCTGCCTGAACTTCACCCAGCCACTTCGCCCCGAACACATCCTGATCCGCCAAGCGAATGCGGCACAGCAGGCTCCACGCGCTCCGCGGAGACGACCAGCCACGTTGGGTAACGAGTCGCGCCGCCTTTCGAGAATGCCGGCATTGGCGATCCCTAGCCGCGCGTCCTCGAGGTGATGACGACTCGATTCGCGCGAGAGAGGACGGGGCTGAGCCGTACGCTTCGCACCGCGATGCCGACCACCAGGGTGCTCACCGCGGCGACCAGCAGCCAAGCTAGTGCCTGCCACCCGAACGGCTGGACGACAGCGAGCCATTCGATGATGTACATCGCGGCGGCGGCGACCGGGAAGGTGAACGACCAGAAGCCCATGCCGAACGGCAGCGCGAGGTATCTCGGTACGAGCGCGAGTTGCATCAGGATAACGATGACGGCCAACCCTGCGATCGACAGCGCCATGCGGTCGATGGTGTGCCCGTTGATCGCGAACCAGGCCAGCCCCGCCACCGCCGGTGGGGCCAGCAGGATCGTCAGCGTGGGGGTAAGCGCATCGGGAAGGGCCGCGTGGATCAGAATCCGGGCGATCACGATCGCGCCGGTCACGATCCAGAAGAAGGTACCGATCGCGAACATGGCGATCGCCAGCCCGTCCAGCCGGATCATCGCCGCAGCCAGGGACCCGACAAAGCCGAGCGCTACGGTCGGAAGCAGGAATCCGCCGTGCGCCGACTCGAGCGCCACGTTCCCGCGGAGCCAGTGCGCGAGAATCCACCCCGCATAGGCCGTGCCTCCTGCAAGTGCCACCACCACGATCGTCGCCCCGACTGCGGGAACGTACGAGGCAACGTGGGCACCGACGAGCATGACGGTCACCGGGACAATCGCGGCAAGCGGTCCCTGCACGGGATGCCGCAATTGGTCGATCAGTCGCTCCGGCGCATCCGCCCCCGCCCGGGTGTGCGCGACGATGAGCCACACCACCGCCGCGACCGCCACTCCCCACAGCACCTCGGCGACGACCCCTGGGGCATGGAGGTAGGTGACGGCCGTCGACCAGATCTCGGCGAGACCTGTGAGGCCGAAGGCGATGGCGAAGGTGAATAGTGGGATACGGGTCGGCATGGACATAACTGTGAAACTAATGCATATTTCGAGATTAATCCATTAGCCTTGGCGTATGAGTCCTTCAGAGGCCGTAATTCCCGCTGGGGCCGGACGCGCCGCTGGCTTCACTCTCGTCGGCGAACCGCTCGCCGTCGACCTGGCGAACACCGTGAAGGTGGCCGTGACGCCGCCCAGGGAGTTCCTGACGGATGATGACGCCAACGAGGCGTTCTGGTCGATCCAATCGCCACGACTCCCCTTTTCGGTCTCGCCCGGGCTATCGGCGACCCTGTCCCTGCGTTCCGCTGTGCGAGCGGTACTCGAAGCGACTAGAACTCGATCGGCACCGAATCCCACGGACCTGCGCATCATCAACGACACTGCGGCACTGACAACGATGACTCTTGAGCTGGACGCCACAGGCACCTCCGTCGAGCGCTGGTGGGCGGCCACGCCCGATACTGCAAACCTGGCCGCGGTAGCACGGTCCGCGATCATGGTCGCGGGCGGGCCGCACGCTGATCGGCTCCGCCAGTGCGCATCGCCGACCTGCAGCCAGTACTTCGTAGCGACAAACTCGAAGCGGCAGTGGTGCACTTCCGACCTGTGCGGCAACCGTCAGCGCGTAGCCCGATTCGCGCACTCACAAATCGGGGACCGCTAGGTCCGCCGCGCCCGCGCGCAGTTGTGTTACGCGTTCGCGAAGGACCATGACGCTGCCCGCGATCGCAAGGACACGTAAGGCCACCACCAGCGCGGCCACGGCGAGCAGACCGCCGGCACCATCAGTCGCCTGGTGCTGGATCTCGGCGATGTCGAACGCACCCGCTCCGATCGAGAACGCAATCACCAGCACGGCCGTGGCTCGTGCGGGACGGAACCAGATCGTCGCCGCCAGCACGAGGGACCCGACGGCCAGGCCACCAATGAAAAGTGGCGACTCGAGCGGAATGCCGAGCAGCGTTGCTCCCTCGAGACCGGCTCCCGTGCCGGGCTCCACATGCCCGTCGCCGGATTCGGTGTGCTCGCTGGTCACGCTGGTTTCGGTGTGCCTTTGAGCCGACTCGACGGTGATACCGACAATGACGGGAGCGGCGGCGAGCAGGAGCAGGATCGCCACGATGCGCGGCGGCCAGCGAACAGCGGTCGTCGACTGCATCAGCAGACGCAGTTCACGTCGCCGCACCCGGTTACGCCCGCAGCCGCGGCACGCTTGGCCAGTTGCCGGCGCCGCAGCCACCACATCCCCAGGGCGAACACGCCCAGGCCGATCGCCCCGGCGATCAAGCCCTGCTGCAGCACCGCCACTCCGGCACCCGTGATCAGGCCCCCGACGATGAGATACGGGAGCGCGCAACAACGCCTCCGTGCAGGCGCAAGGTGAGGTGCGTGGATGAATCGCGGTTGGCGCTGTGCCCCAAGCGGGTCAGGACCTCGTCGAAGCCGAATCGGTCGATCGGCGGTTGGCAGCGTGCATGTGTCGGGGATATCGAAGGCCATGTCACAGAGGTAAGCCCGTACCTAGGTACGGAATGCAAGTCTTTGGATCGACATCGATCGTGCGAAAGCGGATTGGGCGCCTTTGCGTCACCGGAGCGCATACACATGTTTACTTATTGAAAACATGTATCGACACAACCCACGCGAAATGCCCAATATCATAAATCTCTAATGCGCACAGTGACCGGCCGTGGCCGAACGTCTTTGCGTGCGAGATTTCCGAGGATTTTGCCTCCCGCTGCGGCTAAACCTCGGGTGTAACACACTGTTAATAACAAATATCTATGCTGGGCAAATTCAATAACGCTGTGCTGGGGGCGGTTAATGTCTATTCGTAAGTTGGGGATCCTCCTGGCTGTCTTGCTAATCGGTTCGTGCGTTGTTGTTAGCGCCTTGAGCGCACCAAGATCATCAGTCGCCACCCCTTCTTCAAGCAAAACGTTCGCGACGGGCAACGGCTCGACTCCTGGCGGTAGCCCCGCGAAGGGCGGCAGCGCCACGAACAGCAGCACCCCCACGAACAGCAGCACCCCCACTCCAAGCAGCAGCACCCCCACCCCAAGCAGCAGCGGTACCCCCACTCCTGGCAGCAGCCCCGCGAAGGGTGGCGGAACAAAGCCGGGCACCGCGAGTAGCAGTGGCGCGAGTAGCGGTGGCGCGACAAAGAGTTTCATGGGCAGTAAGACGGTGCTCATCGGCGGATCGATGAATGACACCTCGGCGGATGCCGCGCCTTTCGACGTGCGTTATGTCTATCTGCACAGCCCACCCGCCGCCGATTCGAGTTACTACACGGCCGCGAAGTGCCAGAGTGCATGGACGAGTTGGTGGGGATGCTGGCCCGGTGTCACCACGGCGCCGGGATATTACGTGTCCTGGTGGGACAGCCATGTTGCCCAGGCAACCTACAAGGGCAGCCCGCGCCCCCAGACAATGTTCTGGACCTGGTACTCACTGCGGGACCTTGGGGATCTGGCGGGCTCCGGTGACGGTCCGGGCGAGGTGGTGGCCATCAACAGGGCTGACCTGCTCACCCGGTATTTGAACGACTACCGTTTCTTCCTCCAGAAGGTCGGCACAACGCGCAGCATGATCGACCTCGAGCCCGATTTTTGGGGTTACGTGAAGTCGCTTGGTAATCCGCATCAGGTTGCCGCGCAGGTCGCGGCTGCAAACCCGACCGATTGCGGATCGCAGGAAAACAGCGCCACCGGGCTCGCCCAGTGCCTGATCGCCATGACGCACAAATATGCGCCGAACACCACTGTGGGCATGCACCTTTCCTGCTGGGACTGGCAGTCCAACCTTCAGGGGTGCAAAACGTTCTACGCGAACCTCGGTGCGCAAAACGCCGACTTCCTCGCTGGCGACGTGACGGACCGCGACGCAGGCTGGTACGCGCTGCCGGCCAACGGAGGCTACAACAACTTCTGGACCGACCAGAAGGCAGCTGCCTCGCTTGCTTTCGACAAGGCAATGACCGAGAGCGTAGGCAAACCGCTGGTCCTGTGGCAGATCCCGCTAGGGAACATGTCGCAGAACAACACCCTCAACCACTACCAGGACGACAAGGTGGACTGGTTCTTGGGGCATATGGACCAGGTGGCGAACGCGCATATCGCCGCCCTGCTGTTCGGTGCGGGGCAGGGAGAACAGACATCGGTCGAGACGGACGGCGGCAATCTGATCAGCAAGACGATCGCCTATCGCAACGCGGGTGGTGTCGCGCTCAAGTAGCGTCGGATTTGCGCCAGGGAAACGGGCGGTCGTGACCGTCGCTTTCCCTAAGCTGGGCTGATGCTGGTTGAACACCGTGGCCATATACCCGTAGTTTCGAACTCCGCGTTCGTTGCATCCACTGCGGTAGTCAGCGGCGCCGTGACTCTCGGCGACGGAGTACGTGTGCTGCACGGCGCGGTCCTGAGCGCTGAAGATGGCGAAATCCACATCGAGCAGAACTCGATCATCATGGAGCACGCCCTCGTGCGCGGCCGGGCCGGTCATGACGTGCGAATCGGCCATTCTGTCATGGTCGGACCTCACGCCCACATCAACGGGGCCGTCATTGAGGAGGGCGCGTTTATCGCAACGGGAGCATCCTTGTTTCCGGGCTCCGTGATCGGTGCGGGCGCAGAAGTCCGGATCAATGGGGTGGTCCAGGTCAATACCGAGGTCGCGGCCGGGACGGTAGTGCCGATCGGCCGGGTAGCCGTCGGAAGTCCCGCGCAGTTGTTTTCGCCCGATCGTCATGATGACGATTTGGGAAATTCAACGGACGCTGAATTTTGTCGGAACGGTGTACGGCATCGGGCCGGAGACCACGATGCCGGAGCTCATGCGTCAGCAGTCCGACTGCTACGGAGCCCATCGCGACGATCGCGCGATCGAGTAGCTGAAACCTAGCCGGCTGTGACGATGTCGACCGAGATCTCCACGGCCGGTACCGTCCCACGGTTCTCCAGCCAGTGAAGGGTGTTGTGATCCTCGGGCCAGCCCACACCCGGACCATACTCCGTGGCGACGCCATTTCTATGGTCGGTTATCGTGCCTTGCAGAACGTACACGGTTCCCGGCCTTCCCTTGTGGTCGTGCACCGGGCCAAACACTCCCCCGGGCTCGATGGTCACCAGACGCATCCGAAGCTGGCGCCCTGTCAAACCGGGATTTCCGGGCCGAGATCAACCGTGGCGAGTGGCTGCACCGTCACTCCCCTGGTTTCGGGTACCGACTGCTCAGCGCTCATCGCTCATCGATGACGACAGTGTTGCCCGGCTTGATCCCCAGCTTCCGGGCGACTGTGCTCATTCGTTTCGACCTCTCGTCTTCGTAGTACGTTAACGACTCCAGATCGCGATCGTAGTGAAGGAACAGCATGGATGACAAGGAACTGCTTGATGGATTTCGCGCGGGCACTCTCGCTACGTTCCCGCATCGAGACCACGCGCGCACCGCTTACCTGCTTCTCGGAAGCCACGGGGTGGATGAGGCCACGCATGTGCTCTCAGACCGCATCCGGGCGATGGCCGTTGCTGTGGGCGCCCCCGGCAAGTTCCATGTCACGGACAATCGGGCGCGGGTCAGCGCCGGCATGCTTGGCCGGGTGACGGGCTCGAGGCCGATGTTGCAGGCTTCAGCCAATAGAACGGCGCAAATACTGACATCGAGATCATCGGCCCGTGCGGCGCCTTCAGAAACGTGGGTGAACTCGGTGAGGAAACCAGTCCAGCCGGCAACTTCGAGGAGCAGTTCGGGCAGATCTATGTGAGGCACTTCGCGGTGACGTCGGCACGGACGGTATTTCGGAGACCGTTTACCGGCCAGTGGTTTTTGTCATGATGATTCATCGACGAGGTTCGATTTGAACCTGGGACCCGTCGACTCCCAATCAAATCGGAGTGCTTGAGACCCAGCAATTTGACGGACAATCGCAGGCTGACCCCCGAGAAATCAACGATCTGAACCTTTCGTCCGCCGCCGAGAATGAAAAAAAACAGCGGCGAGAATGGGAGTTTGTAAATTTCAGCGATGCGTCAAGGCAGTAAAAAAGCCCCGATAAACCGCAGTTCATCAGGACTTTTTCTTTTGGTCGGGCTGACAGGATTTGAACCTGCGACCCCTTGGAGGCTCTGACCAAATCTGGTGGTCTCCGGATGTCTCGGGAACTCTCGGATTCCCTTGCGTTCGCAGGGAACCGGACGGTTCGCTTTCCCCGATTGTACGCGGTCAAATCCGGTTGGTCTCAATTGATTCCGGTGGGAAAGTGTTGGGCATCGCATGGCTCCGTCAGGATTGTTCGTCTGCCATCCAGCCCAATTCTGCTGCGGCCGCGTGACTTGCGGTCCGGCGTTCGATACGCGCTAAGGTTGCGCGCCGTAAGCCGAGTCCGACGTCTCACAATCTTTACGTGCCCGCCCTACTCGACAGCGTCAAGCAACAGATCGAAGCGACGTGAAACAGCTGCGCCCCGACCGAGCACCTTTTTGAAATCAACGTCTGTTGCAAGCGCCTCGAGGAGTGGCTTCGCTACTGGCGCGCTCTCTTTGATCAAGTCGACTATCAGCGGAGCCGCACTGTTGCTATAAAAAACTGGGCGCCCAACGCCCGCACCATATCCGCCAGGCTCCCCGACAAAGCAGAGCGCCATCCACTTGATGATGCCCGGAAGCTGAGTCTCCGGTACGGAGGCCAATCCGCCGTACTCTCCAAGTTGCCGTAGAGGCTCGCCGTGTTCGGCATTGTTACGCCAGCTATAGGTGGTTGCCTCAAGGCCGGCTAGGTAAGCCGCAAAAAAGTCGCGTCGCTGGGCCTTGCGAAGATAGATGAGGATTCCGGCTTGCTGCGCGACTCTCACATCGGCATCAGTCAGCAGGTTGCGACCCAGTTTATTTTGAAGATGCTTTGCCAATTCGACCTTGACCGCATCTCGAGAATGCATTGAGAGCGTTCCAAGTACGTTGTAGGCGTTCTGCCGCACGATATCGAGTTCAGCGAGGTTCAGTGCCCCGGAAACAAGGAGCTTCAGAATCTCCAGTTGACGAGTGTCCGGTGCGTGCCGAAAATCTTCTACCAGACGCCCATCGGCGGTCACCAATGCCCCAGTCTGAATGATGTCTTTCACTTCAGTTACTTTGATTAGGGTGACCGGATCCTTCGAAAGAACCGCCTCAATGCAAGTGTTGAAAATGTAAACACAGTCTTCAAGAGTCGCCTCGTACTCGGAGTCTTCATGCTCGAGATCCTTCCGAATGTCGTATGCGCGGCCGAGGCGTCTCCATTCCGGACGAGTAAGCAGCCCTATTCGATACGAAAGCTCAATAATCTTGGCGGTCGAATAATTGTCAACGTCTTCGGCACGGTTGACTGGAGGAAGCCCGTGGCTAGCAGCAGCCTCTTTGGCGATGTCCAGGCCAGCGATATTGATCTTTTCGCGAAGGTCTTGAATTGCCGCATTAAGAAGGCGCTGACAGGCGCTACTCGGATCCACAGGAAGCAGTCGCCTGACGCGGTCGATTAGCCCCTTGGCCTGCCACGCTGGTCGAATCCGCAACATAAGTGACGATATATTGCCGTCGGATACAACGTCTGTTGTGTTACGTGCAGCTTCTAACTGGCTCATCGTTCCCTCAGACTGTTGGCAAGCCCCACGTTCAACAAATTTGAGTGTAACTTGATCTTTCCGCCAAAGCGCGCCAACATCGGCGAGATGCGCACGTGATGCTCGTCGAAAAGGTCGGGCTTCGATAAAGGGCGTTCTTCAAGCCAAAAGGCGTTCTTCGAGGCGCTTCCTAGTACCAACTTGTACAGGGACAGTCCGCCGAGTTCGCCGTCTTGGTAGCAAGTTCTTCTGAATGTGGTCGGCATTTCCCACAGATGAAAGACGCCCCTAGCATCCCACCCGCGCCCAGCGAAGCCACCGCCGCCTCATGCGCCCGAACCCCGGTCGTCGGCGTACCGCGGCGCCATCGATTCCATCTGATCCATTACGAGCTTGATCGCATCGGGCTGCTTGTCCGGCGGGTACTTGTATTTGACGAGGAGGCGTTTGATCGATGACCGCAGCTTCGCCCGTACGTCGTCGCGAACTGTCCAGTCAGTGCGCACGTCGCGGCGCATCACTGATACGAGTTCACGTGCGATCTGCGCCAGCACGTCTTCTCCCTGGCCGGTGACAGCGGATTCGTTCTGCGCAACCGCGTCGTAGAAGGCAAGTTCGTCGTTCGAGAGCGGGGGCGAGAAGCGCCCGCCGCGGGATGCCTCGGCAGCAACTTCCTTCGCGAGCTCGACCAGCTCTGCGATGACCTCCGCCGCGGAGAGCTGCTGGTTCGTGTATCGCTTCATGATCTCGGCTATGCGCTCCGAGAATGCGCGCTGGCGAATGAGGTTCCCCTGCGTTACGCCGGACCCGGCGTCGACGAGCGACTTGCGCAGCGCCTCGATCGCAAGGTGCGCGTTCGGCGTTGCCTGCGCCTTCGCGAGGAACTCCGGACCGAGATCGTCGAGCGAAAGTCGCGGCAGCCCGGCGGCGTCGTAGATGTCGAGCACGTCGCCGGTCGACATCGCCTCGGCGACCAGGCCGCTCAGCAGGCGCTCGATCTCCTTTGGCACCGGCTCGTCGCGCGACTGCCTTTCCATGGCATCGAACTTCGCCATCCACACACGCACTTCTTCGTAGAAGGCGATCTCATCGTGAATCTCGGCGAGCCCAACTCGGCCCGAACTCAGCGCCCACGCGCGAGCGAGCGGACCGCTCGCGGCGCGGTAGCGATTCGCGAGCCGGTCGGCGCCGAGCTCGGGGTCGTTGAGTGGGTTCGCCGCATCCCGCAGAAAGTTCGTCACCGTAGTCGCCGCCGTGAGCATGGCGCGCGGCCCGCCGCGTCGGATGACCGCACGCCAATCGCAGTCGGCGAGCATGCCACGGATCTGCGCGACGAGTTCGGTCGCGATCGCCACGGCCTCGTCGACGTCGCGACCGACCGGCCGATTCGCTTGATCGGCGACCGTGTACTCAGAGAGGGCTTTGGCGAGGTTCTCGGCGAGCGGCGCGTACGCGACGAGCAGACCGTCCTCCTTGCCCTCGAAGGTGCGGTTCACACGGGCGAGCGTCTGCATGAGCAGCGCGCCCTTGAGCGGGCGATCCAGGTAGAGGGTGTGCAGTGGGGGCGCGTCGAAGCCCGTGAGCATCATGTCCTTGACTATGACGAGTTCGAGTTCGTCCGAAGCGTCCTTCAGACGGTCCTTGATCGCCGCGTTCGCGGAGTCCCGACGCACGTGGTCGATGACCGGCGGATGGTCGGTCGCCGATCCTGAGTAGACCACTTTGATCTTTCCGCCGTCGAGTGTGTCGGAGTGCCAGTCGGGTCGCAGCGCAACAATCGCCGAGTACAGGCGCGCGCAAATCTCGCGTGTGCCGCCCACGATGAGCGCCTTTCCCGGAGATCCGACAAACGGGAGCATGCGAGCGCGGCGCTCTTCCCAGTGCGTGATCAGATCACCAGCGAGAGTCTCAATGCGCTCTGGTGACCCGTACACGGCATTGACGACAGCGACGGACGCCTCGATCCTGGCGCGCTCGGTGTCGTCGAGTCCGAGGGTGTACTCGTCAGCGGCGCGATCGATATCCTCGTCGGTCGTACCCTCGGCGAACGACACCTTGATGAGACGCGGCTCGAAGTACACGGGAACTGTCGCCCCGTCATCGACTGCCCGGGTCAGGTCGTAAATGTCGATGTAGTCGCCGAAGACGGCTTGCGTGTCGCGCTCGGCGAACGAGATCGGAGTTCCAGTGAATGCGATGAGGGTAGCATTCGGCAACGCGTCTCGCAGGTGGCGTGCATAGCCATCGAGGTCGTCGTAGTGGCTTCGGTGCGCTTCGTCAACGATGACGATCACGTTGCGTCGATCCGTCAGCAGGGGATGCTGAGTGCCCGACTGTTTCTCCGATTCGGTCAGCCCGAACTTCTGTAGCGTCGTGAAGTAGATGCCGCCGGTCACTCGCTGACTGAGCTCGTCGCGCAGCTGCGCGCGATCCCGCACCTGCACCGCCTTCTCGGCGAGCAGCAGGCTCCGGTGGAACGAGCCAAAGAGCTGACCATCAAGTTCGTTTCGGTCAGTCACAACGATGACGGTGGGGTTCCTGAGCTTCGGATGGCGCGACACCAGATTCGTGTACAGCTCCATCTCCATCGACTTGCCCGAGCCCTGAGTGTGCCAGACGACGCCGGCCTTGCCGTTGGTCTCGACTGCCTGGATCGTGCTCCCGACCGCTTTGGTCACGGCGAAATACTGGTGGGGCTTCGCGATGCGCTTGACGAGCCCGTCGGAGCCCTCGTCAAAGGCGGTGAAGCTGCGCACGAGCTGCAGAAAGCGCTCCTGGTTGTAGAGGCCATTGAGCGCGTCGTCGAGAGGAAGCACGTCAAGATCGCCTTCGATGCGCGGTTGCTTCAGCGGAGCACCGTCATCGTCAACATTCCACGGCGCGAAGTGGTTGAGCGGCGTGAACGGCGTACCGTACCTCGCATCAAGTCCATCGCTCGCGAGAGTGAAGGCGCAAAACCGGAACGCCGTGGGGAACTCGCGCAGGTAGGTCTGCAGCTGCGCGTGCGCCGGAGCGACCCCGGTGGATGCCGAACCGGCCTTCTTGAGCTCGATAATACTCAGCGGCATGCCGTTGACATAGAGCACGATATCGAACCGGCGATGCAGATCGGCGTGCCGGATCGTGACCTGGTTGACCGCCAGCCAGTCATTCTTTTCCGGCGCGCCGAGCAGCCGAATGCGCGGGTTCTGCTCGAGGCCGTCGCTATCGATGTAGCTGAGCGGATAGCCGCCAACTAGATACTCGTGTATGCGGTGGTTCTCGGTGATCGCGTCGAGCGATTTGGGTGCAGCAATCTCAGCGACCGCCTGTTGCAAGAAGGGTGTCGGCACGTCGGGGTTCAGCCGCCGCATCGCGTCGAGCAGGCGGGGACGAATAAGTAGTTCATCCCAGGTCTCGCGCTCGGCACTTCCGGGGGCGATCTCTTCGCCGCGTTTCGGCACCCAGAGAAGCGGCTCGGCGAGGGCTTCGAGAGTCGCCTGCTCCCAGTCGGCTTCGGAGATGCCGGTCATGGCTTTGCCGTGTGTTGTGCAGTCATCTTTCGGATGACGTCGAGGAAGGACGGGGCGTATGCTCCCCAGGATTCTGTGATCTCGTCCAGATCGAGCTTGCCGGTGTGGACCTGTTCGCATAGTCGCACCCACCCCTCTCCGGTGGCGGCCGTGAGCGCGAATGCAACGCCCGCGCCCACGACGCTTCCTGCGCCGGGGATCAGCTTGAGGAAGCTGCGCGCCAGCGCCTGCCCCGTAATCTGGACACCTAGCTGCGCGAGGGCTCCAGCGGAGAGCATGGTCTTGAGCTCGAGGTCGTAAATGGCCGCAATGCGCCCCATCATCGTCAGTTGGATCGGCGCCAGAATTGCGGCGTCCGCGACAGGAACGGGAATCGCGGCGGCAGCGGCGGCTGCCGACGCGGCTGCCACGATGGCGGGCCGAGCCATCTCGCGCTTCCACGGGAGGTTGAGTCGCTGAGCAACGCGAAAGGCATCCTTCTCGTTGTCGGGCGAGAGCGCGAGGGTCTCGGTGACGAGCTCACCGAGGCCGTGCCCCGTGCCCTTTCCGTGCTTTCCGGTCGCTGAAGTCAGGATGACCCGCTGGATGGGGATGTCGAGCGTCACGCCATGCTCGTCGACCGGATTTTCTAACCAGTCGCGGAACTCTTCGACGTCCTTCGGGGCCGTGCGCTTGCCTGTCACCGGGTTCTTGGTCCAGTCGACCTTGGTCAGAACGAGAATGACCGGCAGACCCGCGGCATCCATTTCCCTGATCATTTCGATGTCGGGAGCCGTGAGACGCGGGAGCTGAGACAGCACACAGTACCAGACGACCGAGACCTGCTCGATGGCTGGTCTCTCCGAGATCGTCTTCAGGTGCTTTCGGAGGATGTCGGCCGGGGCTTCGCGCGACCCGATCTCGAAGCCTTCAAGATCCCAAATTCCGAGCGAGTCATCATCGAAGTAGTGCACTCCCCGGGTCACAGGCAGTCCTTTGCCTACTTTCGCCAGGTCACGCCCGAACACCGCGTTGACGAGTGACGACTTACCGACGCCCGTTCCGCCGACGATAGCGAGATTGAAACGGCCATACTTCGACTTCGCCTGCGAATTCGCCTCGATAAATGGTGTGTCATCGATTTCGGCCGCATCGTCCGCGCGATCTTCTGGCTCGGTCGCCATGTTGGGGTTCTCCTTCTTTTCGTTTTCTGAAGTCATTTCCTGAACTCAGGGCCAAGGGGGCTCCCTGAGCGAATCGTCGTGAGGACATTGTCATTTGTCGACCGGATCAGGAGCCCGCGGCGGATGCTGCGGCTTCAGCATCGCGGACGCGGAGCCGGCCCGACATGAGATGCGGGAGTAGTGCGTCGCGTGTCGCGGCGAGGGTACGGTTCTCTTCGGATGTAGCGAACACCGCCTCGCGAAGTGGCGCGGCGATCAACTCGAAGCCTTCGATCACCTCTGCCGATGCCGCGGGAGCGGGCGCGCCGAGAAAGCGGTCTGCCCGAACGGCGGGGTAGGCGCTACCCTCTGCAACGTTCTCGAGGTAGGCGGTGAAATCGGGCCGCTTTGTCACCTCATAGAGGTATGCGAAGCCGACTCGTTTTGGAGTGAGCACAGCAAGTCCAGTTGAAGCCACGAGCATCGGGTCGTCGGCAAGGTTGAGCGCGTGCGATCGGCGATTTGGACGGACGGTGGACCAAATGACATCGCCGCGCCGGAGGGCCCGCCGGGCGCGGCCTGGCGCCTCGTCCCAGTCAGTGACACTTGGGTACTCAAAAACGCCGACACCGACCGACGCGATGTCTACGTAACGCAACTGGCCGCCGACGATCGGCTTAACTGCCAACTCGTTCACGGCCGCGATGTGGCCCAGGTTTGTCTTGTCTGGCGTCTGGCCCAGCAGTTCCTCGAGCAACGTCGCGAGGTAGCGGTCCACAGTCTCGGCGAGGGCGGAGTTGGCGGCGATCTTGTCATCGAGCGAACCCAGCACCTGGGCGACCGCCTGCTGCTCCGTCGGCGAAGGAAGCAATCCATGAAGCGCTTTTGCGTCGGGGTAGTACATAGTCGCGTGCACCGACCCGTGGGCGAATCGCCGCACGCTATCTGACTCGGACATGAGTAGGTAGCGGAGGTAATTGGGGTTGAGACCGGGGCCGCACACCCAGTTCACGAAGTCTTGGCTTGTCGCCATCGGACGTCCGAGTTGCACCACATAGCCGACAGACGCCGTGCGGGAGAGGCACACTGTGCCAGTAGGAAGCAATCTGGCCGAAGAGTTGTCGATTCCGGACTGGCTGACATGCTGATCCGTGTCGAATATGACGCGACCATGGTTGCCGGTTGCGTCTCGGATTCCGACCCAAGGAATGCCGTCGTCCCAATAGTCAGGACGACTCCGCGACGGCGTGTGACCACTCTCCAACCGGGCGACCTCCGAGAGTGGTGTCCAAGCGAAGCCGTCGGGTTCGGGGAGGGTCGTAGGGCGGCCGATGCTGAGAGACGCGATGCCTGGCACGACGGCATCAGTTGCGCGGCGGCCTCCAGTGGCTGTTTCTCGGCGGGCCATCACACTCGGCCCAGCTGTTCGCGCACGACGTCGGCCAGCCGTGACGACTCGGCGAACTGGGCTTCCAACTCTGCGAGGAGCCGTGCGAGCTTCTCCTCGATCGGCTCGCCGTCATTTACTTCGTCCGGGGCGCCGACGTAGCGGCCAGGTGTGAGGGCGTAGTCGGCTGCCTTGATCTCGGCAAGCGTCGCGGTGTAGGCGAAGCCTGGAACATCCGCGTACTCGTCGAGCGCGGCGTCCGATTCGATTCCTCGCCATGCATGGAACGTGCC
>DAINCT010000001.1:35756-42924 GCA_036732245.1 Chloroflexota bacterium
CGGCGCGGTCGACCATGTGGCCGAGGTTGCGGGCGTCGATAAATAGCACCTCACCGGCGCGATCGCCCTTGTCTTTCGCGAAGAACCACACGCACACGGGGATTCCGGTCGAGCGGAACAGCTGCGTCGGCAGCGCGACCATGCACGACACGAGATCGGCTTCGACGATCTCGGCGCGAATCTGGCCCTCGCCGCCCGAGTTCGTTGACATGGAGCCGTTCGCCATCACTACCCCGGCCTGCCCGCTCGGGGCGAGCTTCGACAGGATGTGCTGGATCCACGCGTAGTTCGCGTTTCCCGCAGGCGGCACCCCGTACTTCCAACGGGGGTCGGATTCGCTGCGCGCCCAGTCCTTGATGTTGAACGGTGGGTTCGCCATTACAAAGTCGGCACCCTTATCACCCGTCAACTCAGGGTGCAGGTCTCGTGCAAAAGTATCGCCCCAGCGCGAGCCAAGGTTGCCCGACAGCCCGTGGATCGCAAGATTCATCTTCGCCATGCGCCAGGTGCGCTCGTTGAGCTCCTGCCCATAGACGGAGATGTTCGATCCTTCACCCTCGTGAGCCTCAAGGAACTTTTCCGCCTGCACGAACATGCCGCCCGACCCGCACGCCGGGTCGTAGACGCGTCCGTGGGTTGGTTGCAGCAACTCGACGAGCACTCGCACGACGCCAGCGGGCGTGTAGAACTCGCCGCCCCGCTTGCCCTCGGCCGCAGCGAACTTCTCAAGGAAGTACTCGTAAACCTCGCCTAGGAGGTCGCGAGCACGGCGTCCGGAAGCCCCCGCCTGCCCCTGTCCGGCGAAGCGTGCCGAGTTGAGCAGGTCGAGCAGCTCGCCTAGCCGGCGCTGATCGACGTTGTCGCGATTGAAGATGCGGGGAAGCGTGCCCGTCAGCTGCGGGTTCGTCTGCATGACGACATCCATCGCCTCGTCGATCAGTAGCCCGATCGACTTCTCGGGCGCGTCGAGCGAGGCGCCAATTCCCTTCGCGTTTTCGGCGAGGAAGGACCACCGGGCATTAGCTGGCACCCAGAAGACTCCGCGGCCTGTGTACTCGTCGGTGTCGTCGATGAGCTCGGCGATCTGGTCCTCGTCATATCCATCGGCGGCGAGCTCGGCGCGGATCTGACCGCGGCGCTCGTCGAACGCATCCGAGACGTACTTCAAGAAGACGAGGCCCAGGATGACGTCCTTATACTGTGAGGCATCCATCGAGCCTCGCAGCTTGTCGGCGGCCTTCCAGAGGGTGTCCTTCAGCTCCTTCATCGTTGACGGAGCCGTCGGGGCGGATTTCGGTGTGCGGGGCATGCTGTCCTTCAGTGATCGGATGGGGTATTTGCGCCTTGGTCGGTGAGAGTCACGGCACCGGAGACAACTCCGGCGGCGAGCAATTCGGAATAAGTATTGAGGGCCGTGATGCGGCGTTCTAGGGCCTCACGACGAGTCGCGAGATCAGAGAGGGCCACGCGAAGCGGTTCTGTCACGCGGGGAGCGACCCGACGCAGTCTCCACCGACGCCACGCTGCAGGGCCGCCAGAAGAATGATCGATGTCGGCCGCAACGAGTTCCGGCACGAGCCCCCCGGGGTCTGCCTTGTCGATCCGCAACACTCGGGCGGGGTAAGCCACGACCTTTGAGCCGACGGGATCAACCCACGCCTTTGCGGTCGGCGCCGTCCGGAACACCACATCGCCCGCAACGGTAAGACGAGCCGACGAATGCCCTGCCGCGAAGACCAGCGGATCCACACGACGATCGCCGATACGCGCAGGGTCGTCGAGATCTTCTGCGCCGACAACGACCAGGCCGGATTCGGAGAACTCGTCAGATACGAGGCGTGTTCCCGGGAGCAGTCGAAGGTGTCGCTCGGCGATGAGTTCGCCCACCCGTGCCTCTGGCACGCTGGGTCCCCGTACCGAGGCGGGGGCTGACAGCGGCGCGTCGTCACCGAGGTCGACGAGTGCATGGTCGAGCAGCGCTGGCAGATCTCGCGTCGACCGCATAGCGAAGGCAGGGACACTCACCCCTGAGACGAGGGCACCGCGGGAGGCGAGCAGCGAAGTGGTGCGCACCAGGCGTGTGAAACGGAACGCATGGGCACGAATATCGAGAGCGCTACCCATAGCGGCCAGAACATCGCTCGTAAGATCTGCCCGGGAAGCTTGAGTGAGAGCGGCGTCGGTCAGATCGGCAACCGCCGTAAAGCGGTCGGCAACCGCGAGGTCCTCTGTCTCGCGCCCCAATACCCATAGTGCTAGCGCCTCACGTGGGGCAGCGGAGACTAGGCCCGCGGGAAGCTTCACAATTGCCCGCACGCGACCTGATCGCAGCATGTCCGTGCGCGCAAGTCCGTCGGCAGGTGCGATGGACTCGACCAACACCGCCGCTGGTGCCAGGACGATCGCACGATCGTGATCACGCATCCCCAACACGACCTCATCGACGGCCCGCAGCATCTCGGACGTGGACCTCGCGACGCCCGAGGGTAGGCGCTCGATGTGCAGCCGCGGTGCTTCGGCAACGGAGTGCCTCGCTGGCATCGCGAGCCCGTCACAAAGGAGGCGCCGGCGGATGCTGCGTCCCTCTGGTAGCGACGACACCACGAGGTCGACGTCATCGCTGACCTGCGAGGCGAGTTCAGAGACAAGCGACGGGGTCATCCCGCCGCTCACGAGGAGTTCCGCCTGCCGGTCTACCGAGAGTGCATCCGTCAGTGCCACGAGCAAAGCTTCGGCTTCGGCAGCGAGCGGGCCGGACGATCCTGCCGAAGACGTCATCGCCCCATAACGCCGCTCAAGAAGCTGTGATGCCTGGATCGGCGAGTAAGCGGCGTCTGCCAGCAGGTCCGCCCACTCCGCCCAGTTCACGTGAGCATTCGAGACCTCAGTCACCAGACAGGAATCTTCGGGATCAACGACGGCGGCCCGTCGCCGGAGCTCGTCGGCCGAAAGGCCGCCGACGGGCTCACCCGACGCAGAGCGAAGAGCAAGCAATGCATCGACCGCTGCTACATGAGACGCGTCGGCAAAATCGAAATCGGCGGGCGAGGCAGACGCGGCGGCATCTGCGACCGCATCCGGGTTGTTTCCGTGCTCGGTGCGGGCCAGCCAGTGGGCAACAGACACCGCATCAAAGAGTGGGCGGCCGCGGTTCTCCCTTACAACCTCAGGAAAGGGATCGGTCGCCGACGCGAAGCGCGTTCGCCAGACAGACGCTACGGGTCGCCGCACGTCGGCCAACCGGGCAACGCCGGCCAGATCGATGAGAAGCGGGGAGCTGGTGGACATGACGCCAATCTACTTCAGTCTGGCTCGACGCTTCTCAAAGCAATGATAAGGGCGCTTATCATCGACTTTGTGGGGTAAATCTAAGACTTGGAACATCATTGGGCTCGGCGACACAAGTCGTCACTAGGGACGGGATGCCACTTGAGGATCGCCCCGTCCGTAGGTCCCGCCTCTCACCATGATCGGAGCTCAACATGAACGAAATCGCAGCCATCAGCTCAGCAAACGAGATCAAGTGCCCGCACTGCGGGACCGTATTCACCATCGATGAGGTGGAGTACGCCAATATCGTGCAGCAGGTGCGCACGGTGGAGTTCGAGACCCAACTCCACGCTCGCCTGGCCGAAGCCGAGAAGGCCAAGCAGACCGAAATCGAGCTCGCCGAGGCGAAAGTCGCTCAGCAGGCACAGAAGGCTGCGGGAGAGAAGGATGCTGAGATCCAGCGCCTCAAAACCGAGCTCGAGAACGCTGATACCGCCCAAGAGCTCGCCCAGGCGAAAGTCGCCCAGCAGGCGCAGAAGACCGCCGCGGAGAAGGACGCTCAAATCCAGAGCCTGATGGCTGAGTTGGACAAGGCGGCGACCCTCCAGGAGCTCGCAGTCACCAAGGCTGTGTCGACTGCGGACAAGCAGCTCAGCGAGGCCGCGAATTTGCTGGCGCTGCAGAAGGCGGAGCAGAAGGTTACGGATGCTGCGCTCAGCGACTCACACTCTAAGGAGCTCGCCCTCAAGGACGAGCTCATCGAGCGCTACAAAGACATGAAGGCGAAGCTCTCGGTAAAGCTGCTCGGCGAGACTCTCGAACAGCACTGCGACACCGAATTCAACCGCGTGCGCTCCCTCGCATTCCCCCACGCCGAGTTCAGCAAAGACAACGACGCCTCCGCCGGCACCAAGGGCGACTACGTCTTCCGCGACTTCAGTGAGGACGTCGAGTACATCTCGGTCATGTTCGAGATGAAGAATGAGGCGGATCTCTCCTCGACCAAGAAGAAGAACTCTGACTTCCTCGCAAAGCTGGACAAGGACCGGAACGACAAGGGCTGCGAGTATGCGGTACTCGTGTCCATGCTCGAAGAGGACTCGGAGCTCTACACGGGGATCACCGACGTCTCGCACTTGTATCCGAAGATGTTCGTCATCCGCCCGCAGTTCTTCCTTGCCATCATTGCGCTGCTGCGCAACGCCGCCCAGGACACGATCTTGGTCAAGGCCGAGCTGGAGCAGGTCAAGAAGCAGAACATCGATGTCACTGACTTCGAGACCGAGCTCGAGGACTTCAAGTCGACGTTCGGTCGGAACTATGACCTTGCCAAGCGCAAGTTCGACGGCGCAGTCAAGGACATCGACGCGGCCATCGACCGGCTCCAGAAAGTCAAGGAGGGCTTGCTCGGCTCCGAGAACAACCTCCGCCTCGCCAATGAAAAGGCGACCGGCCTCACCATCAAGAAGCTCACCAAGGGCAACCCCACCATGCAGGCTAAGTTCGGCGAGCTGGAGCCCCCGACTCAGCAGGACGCCGCCTAGCCTCAACAGGTAGGAGCCCTTCGTCCACCTAGGGATCGGAGGGCTCCATCTTGCGGACCAAGACACCTCGGGAGCAGCTTCAAGGCCCTCGCCGAGCAACCCCCTTTGTGCAAACCCGCCGGATCTTCAGCGGCAGCTTCCGCCCAGCCGTGTGTTGCGCTCCGTGAATTGGCGGGCACACATACTTCTCATTCGCGCGCACCACGAGATCTGCGATCTGGCTGTCTACGATCGCCGTTTACGCCCGCCGAATGGGTCGTATCGTTCCGGTCCCCAAGTTGCCCCTCGTCCTGACAAAACATCCGGCCATACGCGAATTGATTAGGTCACTAGTCACGGCACCAACCATGGTCTAGCCACGCTCTGCCCGCTCGTTACCGCAATGCTTCATTCGGCACGGATAGGTTGCACAGCGATTGGGCTCGCGCCACTTAGGAAGCCATCAAAGGGAGTCAATACTCTGGTCTTCGCAGCACGGTACACACTCCGAATATCTGAATTCGTGAGGCGACTTGTCGCTACACGTCCCACGACTTCCTGCATTGCGAGTTGAACCAGAAGGACGTCGGCTGGCACACGCGGGAGGCCGCGTTGGACTAGAGCCCGGTTCTCCATCTCGGCCTCGACGTCGAATCGACCGCGCTGGTTGTTGACACGTGCGATGACGGTCTTCAGGAGTTGTTCGAATTGCTGCTGGCGCTCTTCTCGCTGCGCTGTGGCCTTCGAACTTCGCACCGCGGCCGCGACGTCACGGCTGGTCAAGAGATCTATGGCGCGCAGATGTTCAGTGACAAACTCGACGGCCCGGGCGTACATCATGTCCTCGACAACGACCGGCGGAAGTCCCATTCGTGCTCGTGTCGCGGCGTACGACTCAGCGAACTCGCGAATCTGGGGACCGTTCTCGAGCATGTGCTTCGTCAACGTCACCGTGAAGACGTCGGACTGCCGCACGTGTTCGGACAGTCCCGGATCGCCGAAGTACAGCGCGGCCTCCCGTTCATTGGCCCGTCGTTCGGCAGCAGTCACGGAATGCATCTGCTTGGGCGGCAGTCCCGCATTCTGAAGGCTCCGTTTGAGACGACGCGCAGCGGCATTCGCCTCGAGCTGCGCCTTGTAGATATCCGGGTCGCTTCGGCGAGCGCGCTGCAGCTCGGCCAGACGGTCCTTGTTGCGCTCGGCCCACGCTTTCCGAGCACGCTTCATAGGATCCGGATCGGCGTCCCGCCTCGCGGCTGCCCTTGCATTTACCTCGTCGCGGTGGGTCCGGTAGTAGTCGTTGTAGTAGCCCCTAACCTTCTCGCGGTTCTGCTCGACCCAGCGCGCCTGATAGTCGTGGACCTCATCCAGATGTCCCTCACGCCAGCTCTTGGCACGCGCCCTACTGCGTGCTCGCTGCTCCGCTTCTCTCTTGATCCGGAAGGCTACTCGACGCGCTGACTGCCGGTTGAGTTCGCAGGCACGCTCGAGATTCCCCGCTCGCCACCGACGGTTGTACTCGCGCACTCGATCGCGATTGGCATCCACCCACCTACGTCGAGTGGACGCATTCTCTTCCGGGTGGCTTTCGCGATACCGACGGGCTTGCTCTCGTTTTTGAAGTCGGCGCGCCTCGTCGCGGTCACTCTCTCGACTCGCGTGCGCCCCTTGAGGCGCGGGGTCCTCACCGGTTGCTCCGCTCATTCTCGTAGCTACTCAATCGGCGGGGGTGCCATCTCGATCACCAGCTCGACAAGTTCAGAGCGATGCGCCGTCGGATTTGCGATCACGCGCCCGATGGCAGCACGGAGCCGTTCAGCCTCGTCGTCTGCGATTCCATAGACGGGCTCCATGCAGTACGCGATATCGTTCTGGATTCTGTAGTCGTCATCATCGACCACGATCTCTGGATAGTAGAAAAGTGCGGCGATCGCGGCGCGACTGAGCAGATCGTCGAACTGCTCCTGCGGGATCGTCATGTGAATCCTCCTGCCAGTGGGCCTGTGTGAGACAAGCCTGCCGTGAAAAGGAGGTGCGCTGACCGACCCTGGCCAATTGATTCAGCCGCCGATCAGCGGATCCGACCCTGAATCAGTTGTGCGCTAGCGAGTGCGCCGACTCTTCCGCACGCTGGATCCATCAAGGAGGAGAGGGCCGCGGAGCAAAGGGGGAAATCACCCGACCCTCAAAATGAAATCAAGGGTCGTCGGCGAGACCGCGTGAGCGTCAACAACTACATCGGCTCGCTGCCGAAAGACCCGATTCTCGTTCAGTATCATCTGGGCACGCTGGCATCTCCGCTGAGAACTTAGACTCTCGCCCGCGCCACCCACCATTCACACCGCATAACAGATCGATTCGACGCGCCCCCGAAA
>DAINCT010000002.1:0-17472 GCA_036732245.1 Chloroflexota bacterium
TACCGGACTCCTACTGGAAGGCGCCCATGGTCACGAGTGCGGCGACGCCGTCGATTTCGGGACCGAGAGGGCGGTCCCGCTCGACGGGCTCCACGACATCGGCCAACTCCGCGACGTACTCGTGCAAGCCCTCGGCCGGGGGCGATGAGCGAAGCGCCCAGGCCTGCCGGCATGTCAACAGTTCGCAGGCGATGACATCCCGTAAGGCGTGTTCGACCACGCGAAGCTTCTCCGCTGCTTCGAAGGCGAAGGTCATCGCATCCTCCTGACCCATCGAGGTATCGACTAGTCCAACGGAGGCCGGAGCGGCCAGGGGACGCAGGCGATGCACCGTTCCCACCATTCGCTTGTGCACCACGACCAGCCCCGCCTGTGGGCCTGGCGAGGCGGCCAGTTGGTCCGGCAGGCCGCTGAAACGCTGGTCCAGCAGGCGATGGACGTGCTGAGCGGACAGTTCCGCCCCCTGGATCAGGGCAATGCATAGTGCGTCCATCCCGGCGGCGAGACCGAGTTCGTGGAAGCCGCCGGTGGTGAGGAAGCGACCGTCATGGAAGACCGGTGAGTCGGTTACCGCGAGCAGTGCTCGCCTGATGTCTTCCTCAAACCGGTCTAGCGTACGCTGCAGATGGGTCAGAACCTGCGGAATCACCCGGAATGATACCGGTGCCTGCGTGACGCGCTGCTGAGCCTGAGAGCCGCGCAGGAGTTCGCCCAGGCGTGCGAGTACACGCTCCATGATGGGATCGTGCGAGAGGTCTCCCAACGCCGCATCGTACGGGGTACGCGGCGCCTCGATCGCATCGACGGCACAGGCCCAACACACCACGAGCTGGCGCAGCAGCACGGCCACGGTGCGCCGGCGAGCGATGGCGAGCGCGAGCGTCCCCGGCGCCCCCGCCAGTAAAGCGATGCCTTCCTTGGCGACTGGTGAATACGGCGTTACGTCGCGTTCCGCCAGAGCATCTGCCGACGACCGAGTGGTGTCGTGGGCCGCGAGCACTTCGCCCATCCCCAGGAAGGTTCCAAAGGCGTGGGAGAGCGGAATGATCTCCCCGGCGGTGCCGAGGTCGGTCCGTGGAATGGCGGGTACGAAGTCGTCGTTCAAACGATCGACGATGAACGCGCAGAGCGCAGGAGTGACGCCCGCTTGCCCGCTCAAGAAGCCGGCGAGGCGGGCGAGCAGCAGCGCCCGAGCCTCACCTCGATGCAAAAAGGGAGGGCCCCCGACGGCGCGACCCAGGAAGAGATTCGAGGCATGGTGTTGTTGCTCTTCCTCGCTCAGGCGCACCGTGGAGAGATAACCCATGCCGGTGTTGACGCCGTACACGGCTTCATCTCCATGCAGGGCTTGTTCAACGGCGGCACGAGAGGCACCGATGGCAGACAGAAGTTCGGGCGCCAGTACCACGGCGCGTCCGCTCCAGACGACATCTTCAAACGCTTCGAGCGTCAGATCGGCGGGGTGGCGGAGATTGACGGCCGGGGGCTTGCTTTGCATGGTGTCTCTTCCGCGCGGGGCCCGCGAAACAGTGCATCGTCTTGCAGGCTCAACATACCGCGCACTATCTATAGGATAGGACCGTACCGATATTTTCTGCTTCCGCCCGCTGCCAGATGTGGTGCGCGAGTGCGACATCGGTGGTCGACAATCCGCGATGCCAGAAGAGAATGCGTTCGTCCGGCCGTTCACGACCAGGCCGCAAGCCGGCGACGATCTCTCCCAGCTCGGCGTGAAGGGTATCTCGGGTCAATAGACCGGTGTCCACATGCCGTCGAAGTGCTCCGAACTGTCCGGCTGAGGCCTGACCCCAGTCATCGACTACGATCTTATCCATGACCGACGTGAGTGAGAGATCGACTGCGCTGATGGTGCCGTATGGCACCACGAAGGTTCCGGGGGTCACCCATTCGGTGCGCAGGAGGACGGTAGGAGTCGTCAGGCGCGAGGCCTCGACCATGATGTCCGCGCCCTTCAACGCTTCCTCGGATGAAGCGACACTCCGAACCGGCTTGCCAAGGTGATCCGAGAGCCGGCGGGCGAAGTCGTCGCGGGATAGCTGACGGTGACTGGTCACGCGAATCTCATCGAAGTCGAACAGTTCGTCGAGCATGGTGGCGTTCCACCAGGCGCTGCCTCGGGCGCCGATATGTCCGAGGATCTTGCTGTCCGAGCGGGCCAGATATTGAGCTCCCAGGGCAGTCATGGCTCCGGTGCGCGCGGCAGTGATCAGCGTGCCGTCGACGATAGCGAGCGGCGCCCCTGTCTCCGGGCTGTAGAGCGTGACCAGTGCGAGCTCACTCGGAAGCCCGCGTTTGTAGTTTTCGACGAAGTCGCCAACCACCTTGATGCCGCTTACGTTTTGCGGCCCGAGGTGACCCCGCAGGATGTTGAAGTGTCCGGCGCCGTGGTTGGGAGGCGTCAGGTGCATACGCGGCTCGAGCACGACCTGGCCGTTGCCCTGGGCCCGGAGAGCCTCGCGGACGGAATCCAGAACTTCCGTCCGCGATAGGTTCAAGCGGTCGATATCCGGGCCGGAGATAAACCGCAGATCCAAGCGAAATATGTTGCTACCCGCTACCGCGAGTAGCCGGGCTCCTGGGCATGAGGCATATGCGGGTGCGAAATGACAATGTCGAGGTCGACGAGCACGCTTGTGCCAATGGGAGTGGCGGTTCGCCTACGATGAAGCAGTTCGGCAGGCTCCCACGGTGCAGCCTGCAATTCGAGAGCGCCGTTTGATTGATGCTTGATCAGGTGCCAGCGTTCCAACTCAAAGACGTCGTACATGTCATCGGTGATGTCGGCCGCGGCCTGGTGAGCCGAGAGCCGCGTCGCCGCTTGCGCTTTCGCCTGGCTCTCCCAGACGCAGATCGACAGGCATTCGCGGTGTTCGGTCAATGAGCCACGGAAATACAAAAGCAAGCCCGGTTCTCGCATGGCTGCATCATAGGCGAGGTCGTCGAGTAGCTTCAGATACTCCGGGTCCGCCGTGGCGCTCCGAATCGAGCGAAACGCCACGACATACCATTGCCGTGGAGCTTGAGTAGCCAGGCATTCTTCCCAGTTGAACGCCTGCAGTAGGGGGAGGCGGGCGAACGATGGGCCGGTGGGGGAGAGCAATTCGAAAGGGTTGTCACTCGGGGTCATCGTTATACTCACTGCGTCTATGGCACTACTCCTTTTTAATTGGGAGTATATGTCTTAAATTATATGATGTCAATATCAGTCGGTATTGTGCTGTTGGTCCCGATTCAGAGTTTCAGGCCGGGGGAACCACTGAACGTCCTGATATTGGTTGCAGACTGCGTGCGTTGAGCGTTGACTACCTTATGGATCCGACGGCTCCGCGACAGGATCGTTCCCGGTGTGGCCTTCACGCCTCCGGGCGGGCTCGATCCGACAGGGAAGCATCTTGACGCTCTGTCTAATGGGCCATAGAATAGCTCCAACGTGCCCACCCGTCAGCGGCAGCGCGGTGTGACGGATACCGGAATCCCTGCTTCGGGCAAGGATCTTTGCAAGCCGGTATCGATGTCAGGAGTGACAATGCTGTCGGAAAGACACGTTTGGCCAGGTAGTTCCCGAACAAGATGACCGGCGATCGAAGAGGAGGAGACCATGTCCACGGACGAATACGGTCTGGTAGAAGATGTGCTGACCGGCCGCATGAGCCGGCGCGATCTGATTATTCGGTTGATGGCGGCGGGGGTGTCGTTGTCCGCCATCACCGGGCTTCTGGCCGAATCGGGTATCGGGGGGGAAGCAGAGGCGGCCGAACTGGCTGCGCCCGCCATGGCTCCGAAGCGGGGCGGTACGTTGCGTATCGGATTCCTGGTTCCAGCGGCGTCCACCGATCCAGTCACGCTGTTCAACGAAGGCGCCATTCTGACTATGCAACTGGCGTGCGAATATCTTTGCTACCCACGGGCGAACGGAACGCTCGAGCCGAAACTTGCCACATCCTGGCATGCGACCAAGCCCGACACGTGGACCTTCAACCTGCGTAAGAACGTGAAGTGGCACGATGGTAAGGCTTTCACCGCGGACGATGTGGTTTCCACCTTCAATCTCCTGACGGATCCGAAGATCGCCTCCTCGGCCCTCTCTGCGTATAAGGGAGTGCTCTCGCCGGGCAACGTGAAGAAGGTAGATGCGCACACGGTGAGGTTCCATCTGGACCGTGGCTATGTCGACTTCCCCTACCTGGTGTCTTGTCTGGTGTACAACGCCGCGATCCTGCCCAAGAATTACAAGATCGGCGACTTCGTCAAGGGGGGCATCGGCACTGGGCCGTACATCCTCACGAATTACACGCCCAAGGTCGGCGCCACCTACAAACGCAACCCACATTACTGGGCGAACGGCCTGCCGTATCTCAACGCAGTGCAGTTGAAGTACTATGCCGACCAAACTTCGGTGGTACTGGCGATGCAGGGTGGCGCGATCGATTCGTATCCAAACCTGCCGTACCAGGGCTCACAGGCGATCTTTGGCAATCCGAAGTTCAAAATTCTCAAGCATAAAGGTAGCTCCTACCGCGAGTTCCACATGCGCGTCGACCAGAAGCCGTTCACGGATAAACGCGTCCGCCAGGCGGTTGCGCTTTGTCTTAATCGGCCGGCGCTGGTAAAGGGACTGCTCAACGGGCTCGGAGATGTCGGCAATGATCATGCGTTTGCGCCGGCCTTTGCGCTCTCCAAGGTGACCAAGCAAGTCCCGCAGCGCAAACAGGACTACGTGCAGGCCAAGAAACTTCTGGCGGCGGCGGGATACGCGCGTGGCCTGGACATCACTCTGACGACCGAGAACTACCTGGAGATCCCACAGTACGCGGTTGTCGTGAAAGAACAACTGAAGCCGGCGGGGATCAACCTTACCTTGAATATCGAGGATCAGAACACATACTACGGAGCCGGCGCCAACCAGCCATGGCTGGATGTGCCCATGGGCATGGTCGACTGGGCGCCGCGCGGCACTCCAAGCCAGGTGATCGACCCCGCGTACCTCACCGGTGGAGTATGGAACTCGGCACACTGGTCCAACAAGACGTATGACAAGCTGGTAAACGGGTCGGATACCCAACTGAACGCCGCCAAGCGTACGGCTATGGTCCTGCAAGCCGCCAAGATCCAGCATGACGCCGTGCCGGCGATCATCGCCTACTGGCTGCAAGATGCGCACGCCACGTCGTCACGCGTGCACAACGTCAAGGGTCCGGTGGCACCGTATCCGGACTACTCGGCGGTGTATCTCGCCTAACAGCCCTCGATGAAAATCACGGACGTTCGGGTTCGGCGCCTCCGCGCCGAGCTCGAACCGCCGTTTCGGGCTGCGTGGGACCCAGTGCCTCGAACCTTTTTTGGTGCCACACTTGTGTTCGTCGACACGGACGAGGGAATCACCGGGGTGGGATCGGGCGACACGATGGACGGGTTCGAACCGTTCATCCCGCTCTTCCTGCAACAAGACCCGCTGCGTATCGCGAATCACGTCCGGACGCTCGAAACCATCTCGTTTCATTCGGGTCGGTTCTGGCCGCTCGAAGCAGCGCTCTGGGACATCATTGGCCAGGCCTGCGGTCTGCCGGTGGCCACCCTGTTCGGGGGTGCGGCAAGCAGACTGCCGGCGTACGCCTCGTGTGGCGAAATCAAGGCGCCGGAGGAACGGGCGGACCATGCGCTCGCGCTCCGGGCCGAAGGGTTCAGAGCGCTCAAGATCCGCATTCAGCGAGACGGTATCGGCCTGGGCGTCGAGACGGTGCGTGCCGTGCGAGCGGCGGTGGGCGATTCCATGGAGATCCTGGTCGACCTGAACCAGGCGTGGAGCATGCCCGGTGACATCCGGCCGTCGCTCGATCCAACGGCCGCACGGCAGGTAGCGGCAGAACTCCGTGAGCTGGATGTGTTCTGGCTGGAAGAGCCGTTGCAGGCGGCCGATATCTCAGGCTTGCAGAGCTTGCGGGCCGAATCAGGTGTGCGAATTGCCGGCGGCGAAATGGCTCGCACGTTGGATGAATTACTCCGATACCTCGAGGCGGATGCGCTCGATGTCTATCAGCCCGATGTCGTGCTGGCCGTGGGCATGTGGCGGGCGCGCATGGTCGCCGAGCTGGCGTTGGCGCGGAATCGCTGGTTCAGCCCGCATTCCTGGACGAACGGGCTCGGCATGCTGGCCAACTTGCAGGTGGCAGCCGGGGTGGGTGGCGGACCTTTCTTCGAGTTCCCCTACGATCCACCCGGATGGACGGTGGAACGTCGCGACTTCTTTCTGGCCGAACCGCTGCGTGTTGACTCGGACGGCTGTATCGCAATACCCGAACGGCCGGGGCTGGGGGCGATACTGGATACGGAGGCAATCGAGCGCCTCTGTATTGAGTAGGAGAGTGCTGACCTATGGCAGTAGCCGAAAAGTCGGTGGTCACCCGTGACGAGTGGGAGCACCGCGCCAAAAACATCCAGCCCCGTACCCAAGCCTTTATCGGCGGAGCCTTTGTCGACGCGCAGAGTGGCGAAACGTTCGACGATGTTGGGCCGCGCGATGGAACGGTCATCGCGCGCGTGGCCGCGGGCGACAAAGCGGACATTGATCTGGCGGTAGCCGCCGCACGGAAAGCGTTCGAGCACGGAGTGTGGGCGCAGAAATCCCCTCGCGAGCGCAAGCGTGTCTTGAAGCGGTTTGCGGACCTGATGCGGGCCGATGTGGAGCATCTTGCCTTGCTCGAAACGCTCGATGTGGGTAAACCGATTCGCGACTCGCTGCGCGTCGATGTGCCGAACGCCGCATTCTGCTTTGAGTGGTACGCTGAGGCGATTGACAAGCTCTACGACGAAATTGCCCCTACCTCGTCGCGTGCTCTGGCCCTCGTGACGCGCGAGCCGATCGGGGTGGTGGGAGCCGTGGTGCCGTGGAACTATCCACTGATCATTACAGCCTGGAAGCTGGCACCCGCGCTCGCCGCCGGTAACTCCGTGGTACTCAAGCCGGCGGAGCAGTCCCCACTTTCCGCCCTGCGACTGGCGGAACTCGCCCAGGAGGCGGGCCTACCGGATGGCGTCCTCAATGTCGTTCCGGGGCTGGGAGAAACGGCCGGGGCCGCTCTTGGGTTGCACATGGACGTGGACAAGATCGCGTTTACCGGGTCGGCCGAGGTAGGGCGATACTTTTTGCGCTACGCCGCAGATTCCAATGTGAAGTCAGTGTCGCTGGAGTTGGGAGGGAAATCCCCCCAGTTGGTCCTGGCCGATGCACCGGACTTGCAGGCGGCGGCCCAGGCGGTCGCGTCGGGCATCTTCTACAACCAGGGCGAGACCTGCAATGCCGGCTCGAGGTTACTGGTCGATCGGCGGATTCGCGAGGAGTTCGTGGAAGCGGTCGTGGCGGCCAGCGCGAGCATGCAGCCGAATGATCCATTGGATCCTCGCACGACGATGGGTGCGTTGATAGATAGCGGCCATCTAGAACGTGTGCTGGGTTACGTATCGTCAGGGAAAGAAGATGGAGCGGTGGTTCGTACCGGCGGTGAGCGGGTGCGGGCGGACTCGGGTGGATATTTCCTGCCGCCGACCGTCTTCGAGGGGGTCGAGAATTCGATGCGAATCGCCCGCGAGGAGATATTTGGACCGGTGCTGAGCGTCTTTGACTTTGATTCCCTGGATGAAGCGATCACGTTGGCGAACGACACGCCGTACGGTCTCGCCGCCAGCGTCTGGACCAGTGATTTGAAGACTGCGCATAATGTCTCGCGCGCTCTGCGGGCCGGCACGGTATGGGTGAACTGTTTCGATTACTCCGAGGTAACGACGCCATTTGGCGGCTTCAAACAGTCGGGGCACGGCCGGGACCGCTCGTTACACGCGTTCGAGCAATATACGCAGTTGAAGACGACCTGGATCGATTTGAGTTGATGCTTGCGACTCAGAGGTTTGCCCTCGGCTCGGCGCCGACTCAGTTTGGCTGTGGCGCGCTCGATCGCTTGCCGTCCGCGCTCGCATCACTGGGCCACGACCGCGCTTTGCTCGTGACCGATGCAGGTGTCGCCGCGGCCGGGATCGGGCGGCGCGTCGAGCGGCTCCTGCGGGAAGCCGGCGTGACCACCCGCCTCTTTGACGGGGTCAATCCGAATCCGGGTACCGATAATCTGGATGCCGGCGCGCAGGCTGCCCGTGAGTTTGGTCCCAATGTCGTCGTGGCTTTCGGCGGCGGCAGTGTGCTGGATACTGCCAAGGGCATCGCCCTCATGGCAACCAATGACGGCCCTGCCCGGGACTTCGATTATCGGAAGGAGCCGGCCTGTCCCGGTTTGCCGATCGTAGCCATCCCCACCACGGCAGGCACCGGCGCTGAGACCAACGGCTTCGGTGTGATCGACAATCACGAAACCGGCCGAAAGTTCTATGTCGGCCATGAGAGTGTGATTCCGCAGGCAGTGATTCTGGACCCGGAGCTTACCCGCGGGCTGCCGCCCCGACAAACCGCGGCGACCGGCATGGACATTCTGACCCACGCCCTCGAGTCACTGTCATCGGTGCGCAGCAACCCATATGCCGCCGGCATCAACCTGCAGGTCGTGAGCATGGTATTTCGCTACTTGCCGACTGCGACGGCAGATGGGGAGGATCTCGAGGCTCGATCTCAATTGCTTCTGGCGGCGCACATCGTTGGTCTCGCCTTTGCCACCACCGGGCTGGGTATGGCACATGGCCTGGCCCATGCACTCAGTGCTCGCATCGCGGCGCCACATGGTGTGGCGCTCTCGGTCCTGCTCGACCATATTCTCTCGTTCAATCTTCCGGTCCGGAGCGAGATTTACGCGCGAGTTGCACTCTCGCTGGGTGTCGGTCAAAGCGAGCTGGACGAGCGCAGCAATGCGGCGGAATTGGTGGCGGCGGTGCACGATCTGGCGCGCGAGGTGGGCATGCCCTCGACCTTGCGCGAGTTGGGATTGGAGGAGACGATGATCCCACAGATCGCCCAGGATGCGCTGCAGGACGAAGTAATGGTCAATACCCCGCGCACGCCGACTGAAGTAGAGATGCGAGAAGTGTTGGAGACAGCGCTGTAACCCGGGGCGTCGAACCAGCGAGGTACGCGCGCATACTCGAGGAGGCGCCTACCACCCCTTTTGGGCAAAGGGCGTCAGCGCCCTAACCCCATACCGCCAATCGGGATCACCCGAATCTGTTCTGGCGGGCCGGCGAGCAGCGGCATGGTCCGCTCGATCATCTCCGGTACGCCCTCGAGCGACAGCGATGCACGGTGCTGCTCCTCGCTGTCCCACACCTCGGTGACCCAGACGGTATCGGCGTCTTGCGCCGACGCGTTAACGATGTACAGCTCGCAGCCGGCTACGTCCTTCATATGTCCTGCAGCACTGAGCAGGTTCTCGATCAGACGGTCCCGCTGACCGGTATGGGCCGTGAACTTCGTATACAATCCGAGCTTTGTCATTCCACCCTCCCGGCGTGAGACAGGCGAAGTCTAAGAATCAACATAGAGAAGGACGCAAAGTAGGAATGGAGATCTACAGCTCAGCAGCTAGCTCCTGGTACTCCTTGTGCACCCTGGCGTCGGTGCCGAAGAAGGCATGCTTGGACATGTCGGTAGTGAAGCGGCTGGCGGGCGGGGTGCGCCCGAGCGCCTCGGCCATGGCACGGATGTGCTGGGGGCCGGCGCCGCAGCAGACGCCGAGGTAGTTAACGCCGATGGCGTAGGCGTCGCGTGCGAAGTCGGCGATCTCGTAACGATTGCAGGTAAATGGATCCAACGCTTCGGGAAACGGCCGTCCCTCCGGCAGATTGGGGTAGGCTGGATCCGATAATGATTGGAAGGTCGGTTCCTGCTCATGGGTGCGGTACGGCACCGGCAATGCCGCCACGTGCACCGAGACGGCATCCCGAATCGCCTGGAGCAGAGGGAGCATGGTGCGGGGGCCGCGCGCACAATTGAGACCGACGACGTCGGCGCCTGCGTCCTGCAAACGCTTGCAGGTATCTTCAGGCATCCAGCCGTCGGAGGTGATGCCCGTTTTGTGGATCGCCATGGTGACCACTGACGGCAAACCGGTCGCTCTGATGACCTCGAGCGCGAGCAGCGCTTCTTCGCCGTGGGAGAAGGTTTCGGCCACGATAAAGTCGACACCTGCATCCACGGCCCATGCGGTCTGTTCCTCGAACATGGCTCGCGTGGCCCGCTTGGTCGACTCGTCCTCCGGCACAAACAGGTTGGTATTCGAGAGATCGCCGGCCAGGAGGGTGTTCGTGTCGCGCGCGACGTCGCGTGCAATCGCGAGCGCCTGCTGATTCATCGGCTCGAGCAGATCTTCTTTGCCGATCAGCCGGAGCTTTTCCCGGTGGGCATAGTACGTGAATGCCTCGACCACGTCGGACCCGGCGTGAACGAACTCGCGGTGGAGGCCTTCGACGATCTCAGGGTGCTCCAGCACCACCTCAGGCACGAATGCTCCGGCCTGCAGATACCCGCGGCGTTCGCACTCGAAGAGGTAGCCTTCCGCGCAGATAACGGGTCCCTGTTCGAGTCGTTCAAGCAGGCCGGGAGTGGTCTGCTGAGAAGCGTTTGCCATGTACATTCTCCAGGGTGGTAATCGGGCACGCAAGGGCGATGTTCCAAGGATACGTGCACGATTAGAAGGGACGCAAAGCGGCTGTCGCGGCTGCACTGTTCCTCGCGACACCGACGCGAATCCGGCGGAGCCGCGTGCTACGATCATGGATGCCACTCCGTCGCACGCGGCGCACGTGCGAGCAGTTCACGAGTCGGTCGGTGGTCACCCGCTGGGACGTCTGTCGTCGCCGGGCCGTGGTCGCCGGGACTGGAGGACGCAATGGACCGGGACAGCAGCGTGGTCATTATTGGGGCCGGGATCGTCGGCAGTAGCCTGGCCGACCAACTAACGCAGCTGGGCTGCACGAACGTGGTGGTGCTGGAACAGGGCCCGTTGTTCAGACCGGGTGGCTCGACATCTCATGCCCCCGGCGGCGTCTTTCAGACCAACTTCTCTCGCACTATGACGCAGTTCGCGCAGGAGACCGTGCGGCGCTATTCGGAGCTCGAGCTCGACGGACACCCGTGTTTTCTTGGAGGCGGCAGTATCGAATTCGCCGCCACTCGGGAGCGATGGGAGGACTTGAAACGCAAGCATGGCGTTGCCACCTCCTGGGGATTGGAATCTGAACTCATTTCACCTGCTGAGTGTGCCCAGCGGGTGCCGATACTGGATCCGTCCAGAGTCTACGGCGGGCTGTTCGTTCCCACGGACGGTATCGCCAAAGCCGTGCGCGCCGTGGAAGCGATGACTCGCCTGTCCATCGCGCGGGGAGCGGTGTTCCATGGCACGACTGAGGTGACCGGGATCGACGTCTCGAATGGACGCGTCCGTGCGGTCGAGACCTCACGTGGCCGTTTTGATGCCGACGCGGTGGTGAACTGCGCGGGCATCTGGGGACCCCGGATCAGCCGCATGGTGGGTCTTCCCATGCCCCTGGTTCCGATGGAGCACCAGTACGTCGAGACGGGCCCGCTCGCGGCACTCGCCGGCGAGACCGAGGAAGTCTCGCACCCGGTACTCCGCCACCAGGACCGTGCGATGTATTTCCGACAGCACCACGACCGATACGGCGTCGGATCGTACCAGCATCGACCGTTGCCGGTGTCGGCCGATGATCTTCGCCGGTACGACGCTTCAGAAGTCATGCCGTCGGTGGTCCCTTTCACTCCGGAAGACTTCATGCCGGCCTGGAACGACGCAGTGGAGCTACTGCCTGCTTTACACGGTGCGGAATTTTCGCGCCCCATCAACGGCATCTTCTCATTCACGCCGGACGGGTTCCCGATCCTGGGTGAATCGTCCCGCGTCCGGGGGTTCTGGATGGCTGAGGCTGTCTGGATCACGCACGCCGTGGGCGTGGCCAAGTCGGTGGCGGAGTGGATGGTCGAGGGCGTGCCGGCGATCGATCTTCGGCAGTGCGACGTCGAGCGGTACGAGCCGTACGCGCAGAGTCCTTCCTATGTAATGGAGCGCAGCAAGCAGGCCTATATCGAGGTGTACGACATCAAGCATCCACTCGAGCCGATGGAGGCGCCGCGGCCCATACGCGTCAGCCCCTTCTATCCGCGGGAGGTCGCGCTGGGCGGAACCTTCCTGGAAGCCGTCGGCTGGGAACGACCCCAGTGGTATCAGTCAAATGCACATCTGGTCGAGGGACGGCCCATCCCGCCACGATCCGGGTGGGAAGCGCGCTACTGGTCCCCTATCGTGGGGGCCGAGCACCTGGTGACCCGCGAACGGGTCGCCATGTACGACATGAATTCTCTGACCAAGGTCGACGTTTTGGGTCCTGGAGCGCTCGACCTGTTGCAGCGACTTACGACCGGCAATATGGATAAATCGGTGGGAAGCGTGACCTACACGCTTATGCTGGACGATCGTGCCGGCATCAAGAGTGACATGACCGTCGCTCGGTTGGGTCGCGACCATTTTCGCATCGGGTGCAACGGTCAGCTTGACATCGATTGGATGCGCCGACACCTTCCGGCGGATGGCTCGGCGCAGGTGTACGACATCACGGGCGGCACGTGTTGTATAGGGCTGTGGGGTCCGCGCGCGCGTGACGTGCTGCAGATGCTCTCGCAGGACGATTTCTCGGAAAGCGGTCACAAATATTTCCGAGCCAAGCAAGCGTACGTCGGAGCCGTCAAGGTGGTGGCGATGCGACTGTCGTATGTCGGGGAACTGGGCTGGGAAATCTATACCAGTTCGGATTACGGGATCGCCCTCTGGGACATGATGTGGGAAGCGGGACAGCCCCACGGGGTGATAGCTGGAGGACGCGGAGCATTCGATAGTCTCCGCGTGGAAAAGGGTTACCGATTCTACGGCCGTGATATGTGGACCGAACACGATCCGTATGAGGCCGGGCTGGGTTTCACGGTCAATCTGGACAAGGGAGTTTTCATCGGGCGGGACGCGTTGCTCCGCCGCAAGCAAGACGGGCCACGTCACCTATTGAAGATCCTCACGCTGGACGATCCATCCCGGGTTGTGATGGGCAACGAGCCGGTTTACGACGGGGGCGAGCCGGTCGGGTATGTGACGAGTGCCGCGTACGGATACAGCGTCGGCCGCGGCGTGGTCTATGCCTGGCTCGATCCCAGACGGGTCGAACTCGGCACATCTCTGCAGATCGAGTACTTCGGCGAGCGCCTGGCCGCCACGGTCGCGCCTGACCCACTGTTCGATCCCAAGATGGAACGCATTCGCACCCGGGCCACCACGCCGGCAAGTGAACGGGTCCTTTCACCGGCTCGGGGGGCCTGATATGGCCCGTATGAGCACGGATGTCGTAGTGATTGGCGTTGGGGCGATGGGCAGTGCGTCGCTCTGGCAATTGGCCGAACGTGGCGTGTCGACGATCGGCTTCGAGCAGTTCGTGCCGGGTCATGCCAAGGGATCGTCGCACGGGGAGTCGCGCATCTTCCGCACGGCGTACCTGGAGGGGCCGGGGTACGTGCCACTGGCACGGCGGGCCGTGGAGCTCTGGCGCCGCCTACAGGAGGTGAGCGGCGCTCCTTTAATGACCGAGAACGGTGCACTGATGCTCGGCCAGCGGGAGAGTTCGGTCATTACGGCCACGATGCGTAGCATCAAGGCATACGATCTGCCGCACGAGTTGCTGGATGAGGACGAGCTGCGCGCACGCTACCCGGCCCACCGGGTGGACCCGGGAGAAGTGGCGATACACGAAAACGATGCCGGGTTTATTCGCCCGGAGATGGCGATCCGCACGGCGGTGGCGAGGGCCGAGGAACTTGGAGCGCGCGTGGTCACGAATGCAGAGGTCGATCGTATCGAGTTGGGGCCGGACGGCGTGCGCGTGATCTCCGGCGACACGGTGTGCGAGGCCCACCACGCGACCGTTTCGGTAGGCAGCTGGTTGGGCAAGCTTTTGCCGGAACTTCGCCTGCCGTTGCGGGTGACTCGACAGCTTCCTGGTTGGTACCCAATTGAGCGGCCCGAACTCTTTACACCGGACCGGTTCCCCGTGTTCCTCAGGGACCTGGGCGACCATAGCCGTCCCGGGGATGCCATCGCCACGGACAGTACGTTTTACGGGTTTCCCACTCTCGACGGGAAGACAATCAAAGTCGCGGTGCATCGCGAGGGTTCGATTGCAGATCCGGACGCTTTGAATCGCGTTGTGACCCGGGAAGATCTGGTCGAAGTGCGTGACTACATCGACGCCTTCCTCAATGGGGTAGGTACGGATCCCGTCAGAACCGAGGTGTGTATGTACACCAACACACCGGATCACGATTTCCTGGTCGGTTCCCCGCCCGGCATGCACCAGCTCACGATTCTTGGCGGGTTTTCGGGGCACGGCTTCAAGTTCTCATCAGTGATGGGCGAGGTGGCCGCCGACCTGGCTCTGCACGGCAGGACCGAGCATCCGATCGATTTTCTCTCGCTTCACCGATTTGCCGGTAATCAGTCGGCGAAACGACGCTGACTGATTACTCCACCTACCCTTCGAACCTGTTGGTGCCCCGGTGAGCTGCGTGCAGTGAGACGCGGGCAAACTGCGGGTGTCTCCGATTGCGTCGGGGTCGAGTAACGGAATGCGCTGCTGGGCACTATGCACAGTTTAGCTCGTCCTGTCCCGGATAAGATCTCCAGATGTTGCATTTTGCTACTGGTGGATTAGTCCACAGGTCGGATTGTCCGTAAAACAGGCACTCCGCAGGGGGCGTCCATTGTGCGATGTGCACAATTTGTTCCCTGCAAGTTTGGTTTCACGCGCCTATCTGGTGAAGGTTACTCCTCCGTACGATGACTCTCATATAGGCACGTTTGCCGCAATAGGAGAGAGGAGAGATTGTGACGACTTGCGACTTGCCCGTTCGTTCCGGCGTCAGGCCGACCTTCGAGTCCGATCATGGCACATGGTCAAGGCAGGAGGTGCGCCGTGGTACCTGATCCGTCCTGGCTAAATCCGGGAGATAACGCCTGGCAGCTCACCGCCGGGACCCTCGTGGGCCTGATGAGCATACCTGGTCTGGCCATTTTGTATGGAGGTGTCGTTCAAAAACGCTGGGCCGTCAACAGCGCCATGATGGCCTTCTACGGTTTCGCCATGGTTCTCATCGTATGGGTGCTGTGGGGATTCAAAATGGGCTTCGGCAACCCGGTGCGGATTGGTGGATCCAACACCAGTTTCCTTTCAAACTTTGTTGGGAAGCCTAGCGCGGTACTGGGACAGGTTGATTTACAGGGGCAAGCGAACATCCCGCTGGTGAGCGGGATTGGCGCCATGCCTCCATTTCGGTTTCCGCAGGCCTCACTGATTTACTTCCAGTTCGTGTTCGCGGCCATCACGCCGCTCCTGATCCTGGGCAGCGTCCTGGGGCGGATCAACTTCAAGGCCTGGATGTTGTTCGTTCCGCTGTGGTCGACCTTCGTCTACAGTATCAATGCCTTCCTGTTGTGGGGAGGTGGATGGTGGTCGCAGCAGGGCGCCGTGGACTATAGCGGTGGCTATGTTATCCACCTGGCAGCCGGAACGTCCGGTTTTGTGGCGGCGGCGGTCATCGGTCCGCGGCTGAAGCGTGACCGGGAAAACGTGGATCCGAACAATCTGCTTATGGTGATGGCCGGCGCCGGATTACTCTGGCTGGGCTGGAACGGCTTCAACGGAGGGGATCCGTACTTCTCCAACGCCGACGCTGCCGCCGCCGTTTTGAACACCAACCTGGCCGCTGCAACGGCCATGTTGACCTGGATGACCATCGACATCATTGCCAGCGGCAAGCCGTCCATGCTGGGATCGGTCAACGGCATGATCACAGGACTCGTCGCCATCACACCCGCCGCCGGGTTCGTAAACGGCACGGGTGCGATCGCGATCGGCATCGCGGCCAGTACAATTCCGTGGTTCACCCTGAACAAACTCGGAACCAAGGGTGTGTTCAGTCGGGTGGACGATGCTCTGGGAGTGGTTCACACTCATGGATTCGCCGGACTCGTGGGCGGACTCGGCGTTGGGTTGCTGGCTGATCCCAACATGATGGTCTACCTGGGCAGTGGAAAGACGTCTGGATTCTCAGTGGGTGGGTTGTTTTACACCGGCAATGGCCACCAATTCTGGGTGCAGTTGGGAGCCGCCGCGACGATCATCGCCTTTGACGGAGTCATGACGTTTGCGATTCTGAAACTGATTGGGCTCGTAGTTCCGCTTCGATTGCCGGAGACAGTGCTCAATATCGGCGATACTGCGATCCATGGTGAGGAAATCATGATGCCATGGCCACACGATGCGCCCGATCGCGGGCATCCGGTTCCCCGCCCGGTCCTTTCCGGCTCGGGTGCGGGAGGGGCCATGTTCAGCACCGACGTGCCACAGACGCCGAACCAGACTTGACGCTGCAGGTGAGTTGCTACTAAGAACTCCCGGTGTGCCCGCTCCGTTGGATCGGAGCGGGCACACCGAATTTCCCCGTTGACCGTCCCGCGAACCCCGACCGCCTCGGTCGGGGTTCGCGCATTTCCACCCGTACCGGGGCTGGTCGAAGCAATGATATACTCGACATTCGAGACGACCGCGTGTACGCAGGGTAGTACGGAGGAGACGTGCCGGATTCGCAGCCCGTGACCGATGTGACAACGCGCGTTGAAGACTTCGTTCAGGGAGGCAACCTCTCGTGGGCAGCCGATGCGCTGGCCACCTGTCGAGACGAGATTTTGAGTCGATGGCTGGCTGCGTCCAAAGCCCAACCTTTCCATCTCGATCGACCCAATCGTGCAGTAGCAGACGATATTCCTCGCCTCTACGACGCGCTCCAGGAGTACGTCAGGCGCGTGGCGCCGAGCTACGTGGACACCGGTGCACCGCTCGACGACGATGCCATCAGAGCCGCGGCTCAGAGCCATGCTGTAGCCCGAGTTGAGAACGGCCTGCGTCCGCCCGATGTACTCACCGAATTCAGACTATTGCGTCAGGAGATTGGGCGAGCTCTGAGGATGCAAGTGCCCCTCCATACCCCAACTGACAACATAGTGACCGCAAATTTACTTCTCAACGACGCAATCGACGGGGCGGCTGCGCTCGCCCTGACGGCGTTGACTGATCGCCTCGAGCAAATGAGAGAGGAATTCCTCGCTACGACCGTGCACGAGGTGCGCCAACCCATCACCAAGATCAGCGGGTTTGCGCAGTTGGCGGAGCGATTGCTTGACCGGTCGAACCCGGATCCAGCGCGTGTCCGGGAAGCGCTGGGACAAATCCGGGATGCGTCCGCACAGATGAACGTCCTGTTGGAGGCACTGGTCGAGTCGTCGCAGAACGCGCTGGGTAGTTTGGTGTTGCACCCCCAGGAGATCCAGATTTCGACGATTTTGACCGACGTGTTCGAACACTTCGAACCGGATTTGGCCCGTCGTGTGAACGCCCCGATTGCGGGTG
>DAINCT010000002.1:17482-20748 GCA_036732245.1 Chloroflexota bacterium
GCGGAGAGGCTTCGGGTGAAGCTGGATGTAGTCAGGGCCGGCCAGGTGATGAATAACATCATCGGAAACGCGGCCAAGTACTCGCCGGTGGACTCGGTCATTTCCGTGACGACCATGGCGCGCGATGATTCAGTGATCATACAAGTGCACGATGACGGGATTGGCATTCCGGAGACTGATCTGCCGTTGCTCTTCGGGCGGTACGTGCGCGGTCAAAATGCCCTGGGACATGCCCCTGGCCTGGGACTCGGCCTGTATCTTTCCCGTGCAATTGTGGAAGCGCAGGGCGGACGTATCTGGGCTGAATCGCCCGGCGCAAATCAGGGCACGACAGTGTTCGTCGAATTCCCCCTTTTGAAATCAGCGGAAAGGTAACTCGCAAGCACAGGCGGGCACGCACCTTGCAATGCAGGGCCGCGGAACCGTTCCGTCGACACTACAACCACTGGTGATGAAAGTTGACCGCGTGAACGGCGAAGTCACACTCGATGATCTCCTGAGCGTGCCACGGTTAGGAGCGAGCCAGGTCTCACCGGACGGGCAATGGATTGCCTGGACCTGGTCGGGCGCGGGTGCACCTTCGAACGTCTACGTGGCGCCGGTCGATGGGCGAGCTCAGCCAATTCAGCTGACCGCGGCGGATGAGCGGACGACACTACAGTCGTGGACCCCTGACAGTCGCGCGGTGGTGGTTGCGCAGGACCATGGAGGCGACGAGCGCGTTCAACTGCTTCGTGTCGAGCTGGATACTCCGGGTGTGCTGCATCGGCTGACGGACCCTTCGCCTCCCTTCTTTGTGCGTGGCGGACAGATCCATCCCAATGGACACTGGTTGATATACGCTGCCGACTGCGACTTCGAATCGGGTCGGGAGATCGAGGCCTCGTGGATCTATCGACATGACTTGATGACCGGAGAGCGGCGAGCATTGGCCCGCCCGCACAGGGCATCGGACACTGTACCCGAGCTGAACGACGCGGGAACCCATATTCTTTACCCACGCGGGGATCTCGATCCTGCAGGTGTGCAGGTGTGGCTGGTGGATATCCATGGATGCGAGGATCGGGAAATTTTGAATGCCGGTAACGCTGCCAAGGTCTCCGCGTCATGGCTCCCTGATGGACGCCGCGTGCTGTTTCTGGCGGAGGCGGGTTCGTATCGTCGCCTTGGCCTGCTTGACCGAGAGACGGGCCGGCAAGCATGGTTGATCGACGATCCGACGCGCAATCTGGAGGCGGCATTTGCTCCCCGGGGCTTTGCCGAAGATGTCGTGGTGATCGTGGAGGTGCGGGAAGCGAGATCGTGTGCATTCCTGCTCGACCTTACCAGTGGAGAGGAGCACCCGATGTCGGGCGCGACCGGAAACTTGATTCCGTTGGGGGCGACGCAGTCGGGCGAGTGGATTGCACAGTTTTCCAGTGCGAGAAATCCGGCTGATTTAGTACGTTTCCATCCGACCGCCCATCCGTCCGAGAGCGCGGCGAGCGTCACGGGGTTGGATGAACGCACCCGGATTCGCCGCAGTGAACTTGTCCCGGCGGAAGATGTGCGATGGCAGTCGACCGATGGTCTGACGATTCAAGGCTGGTTGTACCGTCCTGCCGGGATGGCGCGCGGAACGATCGTGCTGGTACATGGGGGACCAACCGCTCATAGCGAGGACGAGTTCGACGCGGAGATTCAGTATCTGGTGGCTCAGGGATTCACCGTTCTGTCTCCCAACTATCGTGGCAGCACGGGTTTCGATTTGGCCTTCGAGCAGGCGGTCAAAGAGGATGGCTGGGGTGGCCGGGAGCAAGAGGATATTCGCACCGGAATCGAGGCACTGGTTGCTCGGGGAATTGCCGAACCAGGCAAGATCGGCATCACGGGCACCTCGTATGGCGGGTATTCCTCCTGGTGGGCGATCACGCACTGGCCCACGACGGTGGTGGCTGCTGCGGCGCCCATTTGCGGCATGACCGATCTGGTGGTGGATTACTACACCACACGTCCTGATCTGCGTCCGTATAGCGAGGAAATGATGGGTGGACCACCGGAACAGATTCCGCAACGCTATCACGAACGCTCGCCCATCAACTTCGTTCAGCAGATTCGCGGCCGGCTCCTGATCGTTCAAGGCCTGCGCGATCCGAACGTGACGCCGGAGAACGTAGCAGTGGTTCGTGAAGCTCTCGATCGAGAGGCTATCCCGTATCAGCTCCTCACGTTTGAGAATGAAGGGCACGGTATCAAGCAGCAAGAAAATCTTCGTACCCTCTGCCTCGCTCTGCACGAGTTTTTTGGACAGGCTTTTGAAGATTCAGTTGAGAAGCTCGAGCTTACTCCCAGGGGAGAATAGCCGGCCACGAAGGGTCCTCGACGCGCCCCATGAGCCAGGCGACGATCGTGCTCGGGGTTCCTTCTATGACAATGTGGTCGTTGCCCTTGCCGAATGCCCTGGACGGGCGATCTCCCGGCGCGAGCACGAGGGTCATCGATCCTGGAATGCGTGCGGCTAGACCTCGTGCCAGTTCCTGCAGCTCGGCATCGACGTATTCCGAGTTGAGCCCGTTCCAGTCGGGGGATCCAAGTTCCGGTAGGTTGAGGTCCACCAGATGGATCTCAACCTCGCGCCAACGCAGGAAGACAAACTCGGCTAAGGTCGCGGGGCCGTAGCGTCGCAGGCCAAGGCCGGTAGTCCATACCCGGTTATCGGTCGTCGACCAGGCATGTTCCAATTGCTGGTTGGCTGCTTTCACGTCGGCCGTCAGTTCCTGGGCCGATCGAACGTAGCCGCGCTCGATATCTCCATTACGTTGAGCCGGCCCACCCGGGTATTGAGGCACGACCTCGCCCCGCTGCGCCGCTTCGATAATGCCGCGATTGCTATCAGCGTTGCGGGCAAGGTGGGTGAGCAGATGCCCCACGGTCCATCCCTCCAGCAGGGTGGGGCGGCGGGCGATTTGGTCCGTCACCCCCCGAGCGATGGCCTGCAGCTGGGCATGGGATTCCGTGCATCCCGAGATCCATGCAGTGGGAATAGGACTGCGGCCGGACTCAGATCCCATATGAAAGCCTCACTGGAGCGGGCGTTGAGTGGTGAATGACAGGCGCCCGCCAACGGTTGTTTCCGTGCATGATAGCGCACTCCCGAGGGGAGATCGAGTCCAGAAAACGAATTTCTCCGAGTATTAGTCATGCCGGTGGGTTGTGGAAGTAGTGGCCCTGGTCGAGATCATCGATGAGCCCGGGATGCGTCGGCTGCCAGTCGAGTAGCTCGCGGG
>DAINCT010000002.1:20758-41334 GCA_036732245.1 Chloroflexota bacterium
CGAGAAAGCCCGCCAGCCACGTGAAGTGATCGGCTGCGTCCTCGGGGGCAATGGAGACCACCGGCAGATTCAGGTGGCGTCCGATCACCACGGCGATGTCTCGGATCGGCACGCCCTCATCCGCCACCGCCTGCAGCGTTGATCCTGCCGGGGCGCCGTCCAGCGCCAGGCGGAAGAGGCGCGCGCAATCGAGCCGGTGCACGGCAGGCCAGCGGTTGGTCCCGTCGCCGATGTAGCCGGAGACGCCCTGGTCGCGGGCGATGCCGATCAGGGACGACATGAAGCCGTTGTCTCCGTCTCCATGAACTGTTGGTGGAAGACGCATCACAGACGAGCGGACGTGGCGGGAAGCGAGGGAGAGCACCAACTCGGCCGTGGCCAAGCGGGTCTGCGGACCGCCGCCCAGAGCGGCCAGTGCCGGGTCGGAACCATGTCCGTCACTTTCGGTCGCCATGCGCCCCGGTGTGAGTCCGAGCGTTCCGGAGGCGATGACGAACGGTCGATCCGATCCCGCCAGCGCTTCACCGAAGGTCTCGACGGCGCGGCGATCCGCGAGGGCAGCGCCCTGGAAGTCGCCCGAGAAAGCGCTGTCGTGCTTGAACGCGAGGTGGATCACGCCATCCGATGATGCAGCTGCATCCCGCAGGCTGTCGAGATCGTCGAGCGTGCCGCGATGCACCTCTGCTCCAGCGGCGTTGAGGGCAGCGGCCGAGGCATCCGAGCGAGCCAGCCCAATGACCTGATGACCCGCGCCGATGAGATCGGGGACGACGGCCGAGCCGATCCAGCCCGATGCGCCGGTGACAAATACACGCATGAGAAAACCTCCAGGTAGTCGAATGTCCTTGCCATAGGACTCGTCGCCTGACGATCTATGTCAGTGGCTGTCATCAATATAACACCTTATGGCAGTGGCTGTCATCACGTATACTCAGGATCATGAGTCGATGGGAGCCAAACGCGCGCGGCCGGCTCGAACAGGCCGCACTGGAGCTCTATAGCGAGCGAGGGTTCGAAGAGACCACCGTGGCGGAGATCGCTAAACGAGCGGGGCTCACGGAGCGAACTTTCTTCCGGCACTTCGCGGACAAGCGCGAGGTTCTGTTCTGGGGCTCGGGCGCACTGCAGGAGCTCTTCGTGAACGGAGTGGCCCATGCGCCGGATTCCCTGGCTCCGATCGACGCGGTCGCCGCAGCCATCGAGGCCGCTGACGCACCCTTCTCGGAGCGCCGCGAATTCTCTCGACAGCGCCAGAGCGTCATTGCCGCCAACACAGAGCTTCAAGAGCGCGAGCTGATCAAGCTCGCATCGCTCTCCGTGGCGCTCGCCGACACGTTGCGTCGGCGCGGCGTCAAAGACCCAGGCGCAAGTCTGGCTGCTGAGGCAGGGATTGCTGTATTCAAAATTGCCTTTGGACGATGGGTTCAGGAGACCAACCAGCAGGACTTTCGGCAATTGGTCCGAGACTCGTTCGACGAACTGAAAGCCGTGACCGCCGGCGCATAGTCGGTCGCGCCGGAATGAATGGGAGGACCGATTCGCGGCTGCGCCTGCACCGTGATGGAGCGGATAGCGGAGCCGCATTGGGAAAGCAGGCCCGGTGGCAGTACAGTGTCGGCCGTGTAAGGCACACGAAGTCAAACCGTCGCCGGTCAACGGGGGCAGGTTACGTCAGGTCTATGGGTACGCGTTGCCTCGTCTCGGCCGATTGAATCGCCGCCAGCGCCATGGCAAGCGTCTTGATGTTATCGTGGCACTCTCCCATTGGGGTCTCACCGGTTCGCAGAGCGTGGACGAACTCGCGGAGCGAGCCGGCGAATTGATGCTCTACCTGAGGGATGGCGCCGAGTGTCCGTGCCTCAAGTTGTGAAAGCCGCGTACCAGGTTCGGGCCCGAGTGCGATCTCGGCGACCGGTTCGGTCAAGCCATCCCAGGTGACGGAGCCACGCGGTCCCACGGCACGCCACTCGGACTGCCACGAGGTGTGAAGGCCCTCGCTGACCCAGCTGCCGCGGAAGGTAAACCGGAGCCCGTTTGTCATTTCGAAAATAGCGGAAGCGGAGGACAGTCCCTCGAGCCAGCTCCAACCTGGATTGAAGTCCTCACAGTACACGGCGATCGGCTCTTCGCCCGAAATAAAGCGTGACTTATCGAAGATATGGACGCCCATATCAAGCAGGAGTACATGCTCGAGACCGTGGCGGAAGCTTTCCATGTGGTGACCGATGTAAAAATCCGCGTTCAGGATACCCAACGGCAATCCGGCGTCCCGGCGAATGAGCTCACGGAAGGCAAACAGATTCGGATCGAAGCGGCGGCTCTGGCTGACCATGTAAAGCTTCCCGGTCCGTTCCGAGGCGGCGACCATGGCGCGAGCCTTTTCCATCGAATCGGTCATGGGTTTTTCGCCCAGCACCGGAACACCCCACTCCAGCGATGGGATAACCACCTCGTGATGCACGGACGGAATCGTCACGTCGACCACGAAATCCGGTTGTACCGCCTCGAGGGCCTCGTCGAGTCTCGCACCGACGTGAATCCCCGCGAGTGCGGCATCCTGCGCGGCGCTCTCGGCCGCCTCCGGCCGGACATCGACGATGCCCACGACTTCGGTTTCCTCGAAGTCCTGGAGAGTCTTGATCCAGACACGGCCCAGGCCGCCTGCTCCTACGACGAGTACACGAAAGGTGGGCAGGCTCACGGCCCCTCGACCAGCAGCAGGTGATGGGGCAGTGCTTCGTCACGTCCGCAGTCACGTGTTGGAGCGGTCGTAAGGGCGGGCCTCCGCGACGGCCCTCCGGTGGCTCTCCAGGAGCTGAAGGCGGATCGCCACGCCGGGCGATCCCTACGTCCGTCTTCCGACGGTGGACTCGTAGGGGCAGGCCCCTGTGCCTGCCCTCCCATACGCGGCTGAAACTCGCCGCCTCGATCCGACAGCATCTCAACGCTGGTACTCGGCAACGACATGTTCAACGCTTCAATTAGTCGTTCAACGCGCATGGCAGGGATACCGTCCTCAATGTCAATCGGATGCGCTACAGCTATTGTATCCACACTCCGTTCGTCCCCAGGGCACGGCGTGCGCGGCGAATCAAGATGGTTGGTGTCTGGTCAAAAGCCTCTCGTCTTGCGCATCAGTTGCTCAACGGCGTGTTTCTTGCTCTCATAGGACGCATGTCTGAACTTTCGATTCTGATTGCCAGCACGTTTGTGCCTCGCCATGACGGGCTTGCCACTTTCGCGGCCGACCTGGAACGCGCTGTTTCCGATCAATCTGCGGTGCAAACGCGAGTCATTGCCATTGAATCCGAGGATGAAACGTTGCATTACGGGCGCCGCGTGGTGGATCGTATGCAGCAGGGTGATCCTGACAGTTACTTGCAGGCCGCCCGTTCCGTGCGGCGACTACGTCCCCAGATCGTCAGTGTGCAACACGAGTTCGGACTGTGGGGCGAGTGGGGCGACGGCCTGGAGAAAGACTACGCCGTGCCCTTTATCGAGGCGGTTGCCTCGCAGGGTGTGCCGGTGGTTACGACCCTTCACACGATTCGCCCGTCACCTCCCGAGTACGAGTGCAACGTGATGCGTGAGATGGTCGAGAAATCCGCCGCTACAGTCGTGATGGCTCGTATGGGGGCCATGATCCTGATGGACGATTACGACATCAAGCCCGATTCCATCGTTCAAATTCCGCACGGAGTGCCTGTGGTCCAGCGACTGCCCCGCCGGCACTTCAAGCGGCAGTTGGGGCTGGAGGGGCGCAGCATTATCAGCACGCTCGGCATGCTCGATCCACGCAAGGGAATCGAGTACGCGATCCAGGCCATGCAGACCGTCGCGGAACAACATCCGGAAGCGCTGTACTTGATCATCGGTGAAACGCATCCCGCGTATCGCAAGAAGTTTGGAGAACAGTACCGCAATGAGTTGCGCGCGCTGGTCAAGGAATTGCATCTCTCGAATCACGTGCGTTTCGTCAATCAGTATCTAAGCGATAGAGAACTGGTCGATTATCTACAGGCATCCGACATTTATATGACCCCGTATCTCGATCGCAACCAGATCACCAGCGGCACGCTGGCGTTTGCGGTTGGAACCGGTAAGGCGATCGTTTCCACCCCCTACGTGCATGCCATCGAAGCGCTGGCCGAGGGCCGTGGGCTCCTGGCGGAGTTCAGAAGCGCGGACTCGATCGCGCAGTGTCTTCTGCGGATGCTGAACGAACCGGAGTACCGGCGCGACATGGAGCGCCGCATGGTGGAGTACGGCGCGCAGGATGCGTGGCCGCTGGTGGGACAGCGGTATGTCGATCTCTTTCATCGCGTCGTGGACGGAGATTCGCTGGACGATCTTCTGGCAATCGCGCCTCAGGCGGCGCACGTTTGACTCCACGATTGTTTCGTGCCACGAGACGGAAAACGCATCTTGACACACCACCGAAGTCGTGTAAATATGTGGCCACGGGTAGAGTACGGTTGAAGGAGACGGATCGTGAGAAGGTGTCCTCGGTGCCATTCGTCGATGCTTTTGGATTTCGGTGGTCCCGACGGCGGCTGGGAGCGTGCCTGGAAGTGCCTCGGCTGTGGTCGGGAAATGCTGGATAACGCCGGCGCTCAGGCGGCGGACGATCGACTGCTCGCCGAGATTCGCCGAGACTCCGTGCGAAGTCGAACTCGATAGGAGTTAGGGCCGGGGTCTATCGTCCGGTGATATAGCCTTCGAGTTGTTCGATCAGGGTCTCGCGGTCGGCGATGATGAATTTCACCAGGTCGCCGATGGAGAGGATCCCGATGACGCGCCCGTCCTGCACCACCGGTAGGTGTCGGATTCGCTTCTCGGTCATCAGTGCCATGCAGGCTTCGATCGAATGATCCGGGCGCACCGTCTGGATGTCTTTCGACATGATGGTGCTCACCGGCGTATCGCGCGAGGACCGATCCTGCAGGATCACCTTGCGGGCATAGTCGCGTTCGGTGACGATCCCCAGCAACTGCTCGCCATCCATGACCAGGAGCGCTCCAATCCCGTGTTCGGCCATAAGGGCGATGGCGTCGTATACGGTTGCGTCGGGTGCGATAGACCAGAGATCGTGACCCTTAGACGACAAGAGGCGAGCAACAGTCAGTGTCATACATCGACTCCTCTGCGTAACGAAACTCGAGGCTTCGCTAACGCCTGCGCGCACTATACTCCACGGTCGCATATGAATCAAGGAACAGCCGCGACGTCCGATCTCTCGTTGATGTATACTTCTAAACTATCCAGTGCCGAACGGCAAGTATCCTTGAGGATCTACTATGGCTTCTACCATCGAAACATATGACGTTACTGCGCGCAAGGCTCACCAGGGAACGTGTATTTTTCTGCTGGCCTGCGCCTTCGTGGTGGGAGGCGCCCTGGGCACATGGCTAGTCGCGTTGATCGGCGTGGTGATGCTGGCCGGACGTTTCTGGTGGCAGGCCGATATCTTCCGGCAGTTCGTATGGCGTGTGCTGGAACCAGCCGGACTGTTACGGCGTCGGGATGTACAGGAAGATCACGAGACACGTCGGATCGCGCGCGTGCTAGGAGGCGTGGTCTTCCTCCTATCCGCGGGATTGCTGGCGTTAGGACAGATGTGGGCCTGGTTGCTGGTCGCGGCGATCGCCGTCATGATTCTGTTGGACGCGACCTTCGACTTTTGTGCGCTCTGCGCGATCACGTATCGGATTGCCCGGTTACGGGCGCAGACCTAGGAAGTACGGTCAATTGATTGAACGTGTCGTGGTGGTCGCAGGCATCATCGTGCTGGCATGCCTGGCGGGCTACGTCGTACGCCGTCGGTCTCAACAGCACTCACGAGCGCTGACCGGAACCGCATTACCGGCCGAACTCGCGGCGAAGCTGAGTCAGGTCAGCGCCGGCATCGTCTATTTCTATGGCCCGCATTGCGCTACCTGCCGCCGGCAAGCCGGCGTATTGGAAGGACTCTCGGACGCGGACAATATTGCAGTCCTGCAGGTCGATGCCAGTCGCGAGGCGCACCTGGCCGACCAACTGGGGGTGATGACGGTTCCTGCCACCGTGGTGGTGGACCGATTGCAGCGGGTGCGATCCGTCAATCTGGGATTCCGCTCCGCCGAAGCACTACGGGAACAATTAAAGGAGGCGTCAGACCAGCATGAAATATCGCGCGCCTGGGCGTGAGGACGATTGCCTAGCGCGCAGTGGGCAGGACTCGCCCTGGGTCTTCACGTCGGGCAGTGCCGCTGCCGGCCGCGGCAGTGCGGTTTGCCAACTCGCAATCGAGGCACCGTGCGCGGAGAAGGGCAAGTTCACGTTGCGTGCGAGTGCAGCGCATCGCCGACTGGCGGGCGCAACGCAACTCGTTGACAAGCGCCTCATCCGACAGCAACGCTGCCGAGCGTGCGTAGTACCGAGCAAAGTCCATGGTCGCGTTCACCTCGCGAGTGCTGTTAGGGTCTCCTAACACAATCATACGCCTGCAAGAGTCAAATTGCGCAAGTGTGAATTGTCAGGAAAATGCTTGAGGCGGCGTCAACAGTGATCCAGGCCACCAACTGCCTGCGTAGTAGGGATTGAAGCTGCACTTCCCGTTTGGGATTTGATTCGGCAGCATATAGATCGAGGAGGAATCACAGTGAAGAAGATCGGTATAGCTCTGACGGCAGTCGTTTTAGCTGCCACTATGTTTGGCGCTCATGCGTCGGCGGCGTCGAACAGCATGACGTACACGGTGAAGCTGACGGGTACGACGGAATCCCCCATGGGACCGAAGCATGGTTCCGGTACCGCCAAGGTCACGCTGAATGTGGCGAAGGGAACCGTGTGCTACAACATTACGGTTATGGGTATCAAGCTGCCTGCCGCCGCTGATCATATCCATGCCGGAAAAGCCGGCAAGAGTGGCCCGGTGGTCGTCCCGTTTGCGACGGCACCCGGCAAGACCGGTCACACCGCGGGTTGCGTCCACTCCGTGCGGGCGTCACTCATCAAAGGGATGATGAATCACCCGACGTCCTACTATGTCAACGTGCACACAACCGACTATCCGGCCGGAGCCGTGCGCGGCCAGCTCTAGATTCAACTCGAAACTAAGTAGCTGACCCGTTCGGGGCCGGTCCACACCGTTGGACCGGCCCCTTTTTTTGCAGTCGAAGCAGGCGTGAACAGAGAGAAGGGAGCCCCAACACCATGGCGGAACTGCAACGTTTGGAGCCGGTGGACGAGAACTGGGAGCGCGCTCTGGCAGTGGTTGCCCACCCCGACGATCTCGAATACGGTGCCGCCAGCGCCGTGGCGCGCTGGACCTCGAGTGGCAAGACGGTGGCCTATCTGCTTCTTACCCGCGGGCAGGCGGGTATCGACGGCATGCACCCCTCCGAGGCAGGTCCACTACGGGAGGAAGAGGAGCGCCGCAGTGCTCGAGCTGTGGGCGTGGACATCGTCGAATTCCTGGACTACGCGGACGGCACGATCGAATACAGTCTTGACCTGCGTCGTGATATTGCGCGTGCTATCCGCGCCCACCGGCCGGATGTAATCATCTCGATGAATCCGCATGCGACGTGGGGCAATCAATACTTGAATATGGCCGATCACCGGGTGGCAGGTGAGGCAACGCTGGACGCGGCACGTGACGCCGGAAACCGCTGGATATTTCCCGAACTGGTCGACGAAGGGCTCGAACCGTGGTCTGGAGTCCACGCCATCTATTTCAATGGATCACCGCTCCCGACGCACGCGGTGGACATAACGGGATATCTCGACCAGGGTGTAGCCTCGCTCCGGGAGCACCACGCATACATCGCAGGGCTCGGCGGCGAGTTTGATGCGGACGCCTTTCTGCGGGGCTCGGCGATCGCTACGGGGAAGCTTCTCGGGACCGACCTCGCCGTATCCTTCGAAATATTTAGGCTTTGATGCGCCCCGACCCCTCCATGCGCCACTGGGCTGCGGGCTAAGCTTCGGTTGCGATAGGCGGTAGGGCAATGAGGTGATGTTCGCGGGCACTTTCGCGGGCGACCTCGATGACCTGCAGCGTCGCGAGTGACTCAGACGGAAGGACTGGGAGCGGTCGGTCTCCGCGCAACGCGTCGCGGAGCTGAGCGTAGAATTGCTCGTAGGCGCCCGGTACGGTCTCGACCGAGCCGTCTACGTGCAGGCCGTTGATGTCGGTGGAGAGCGTCCCCCAACTCTCCGGTGGTTCAAGTCCCCAGTCGGGATCTCCCGGTCGCATACCGTCCTTCAGGGCTGACTCCTGCGGATCGAGCCCGTATTTGCTGTAGGTGCCGCGGAGTCCGCTGACGTGAAAGCGTGGACCCGGGGTGCGCACGATGGTATTCATCCAGAGATGGGCGTGGACCCCGCCGGAAAATCGAAGGGCAACGAAGGTATCGTCGTCGACTGTCGCGCTCGGCCGGTACGTGCCCACCTCGGCGTAAACCTCGATCGGCCACCCAAACAGCACGAGCGCCGCGTCGATCAGGTGACTCCCCAGATCGACCAGCAGACCGCCGCCGTCCTCCGGATCGGCCGATTCGCGCCAGGCGCCGGCTTTGGGTACCGGTCGATACCGCTCAAAGCGTGATTCGTAGCGCACGATAGGCCCCAGCAAGTCGTGGTCGATGATGCTACGCAAGGTGAGAAAATCGCCATCCCACCGCCGGTTTTGAAATACGGTAAGCGGCACTTGGTGGTCCCGGGCAGCCGTGATGAGGCGGCGCGCGTCCTCTACCGTCACGGCGATCGGCTTATCGATTACGACCGGAAGTCCCGCCTGGATTGCGGCTAGTCCGAGCGGCGCATGTGAGCGATTGCTGGTCGCGATCACGACCAGATCGAAACGAGACGGATCGTGCCAGATCTCGCCGGCGCTGGAAAAAATGTCCACTTCGGGGAAGTCACGACGGGCCATCGCTCGACGTTCCTCGTTGGCCGTCACGATACCGCTGACCTCGAGCCCAGGGGTCGACGAAATCAGAGGAGCGTGAAAGACTGCTCCGGCTAAACCGTATCCGATCACGGCGACTCGTATGGGCACTCTCTGGCTGGTGTTCATCTCTTCTCCTCAGTCTCTCGTCGCGACGTTGTTATGGAGCCGGTTCGTTCGCCCGGTGCCAGTAATGCGTGTCGAAGAGTGTCTCACCGGGGGTCTGAATGCTCCTGCCGGCGACCAGGAGCAACAAGAGTACGACGGAGGCGCACAGGATCTCGATCCAACCGTCTGCTTCCACATCGACCAGGAGTCGCGCGATGAGGAATAGCCCGCCCACGATGCTGGCCACGATGCCGGCGTCCGTGAAGAGCGCCAGCGTTGCCCGCAGGCGAGGTGTTAGATTGGCGAGCGCGCCGCGGCGGTCCGGAGATTCTTCTCGGACGGCGAACAGGACGACTGCTCCCAGCGCCACCAGAATGATGCCGCGCACGACCAACTTTTCGAAGTGCCCCAAAAAGTGTGCCACGGGCAGACCGACCAGCATGCCAAGCACGCACCATCCGATTTGCCACACCACCAGAGCGGGAACGGCGCCGAGCAAAAAAGTTCGGAGGTCAACTTCGGCCGCCCCCGAGATGAGGGTGGCGTAGGGGCGCACTCCGGGCAACATTCGAGTTACCCCGATGCCCAACGGGCCGGCGGACTGAAGGTGGGACTGGGCGCGATCGTACACGTTCGTCGCGTTCATACGCCCGGCTAGTGCAAGCAGGCCGGTTTGACCGACCGTGCGAGCCCAGCCGTAGCCGGCCACCATGCCCGCCATCATCGCCAGGAACGCCGCCGGAAAGACGACCCAAATGGAAAACTCGCCGCTTGCCACGAGCACGCCCGTGAGCAGCAAAAGCGCTTCATTGGGAGCGATGGGCAAAGGCAACCCTGCTTCGTCGACGAAGAGCAGCGTACAGATGAGAACCACGGCAAACGTGCCGTGAAGACCCTGGAGCAAGGTCATGCGTACAGTGCTCTCCTACCCGTGTCCGACTGCGCCATTGTATGGGCTGTCGAAAGGCTTCCCGGTGCGCGGCCATGGGGCGTTCACACCCATGGTGCGCTACCATTCCGCTAGGGGACACGGCCGCGAGCGGGTGGCACCGGCAGTGGAGGAGGTGGCGAGCATGGAGATGAATCCCGACATGCAGCAGACGGCCGAGATCGAGGATGCGCTGGGTGCATGCGACGAGTTGCACGCCGTGCTGGCACGCCTGAAGCGTCACGGATTGTTGACAGATGAGGAAGATCGGGAGACAAGGGATAGCATTCAGTCGATCACGGAAACCCTCACGCACAAGTTGCCGGACAACGAGGAGTAGGGCAGTCAGGGATGTTCGATAAGGCACGCGCTGAGAAATACCTGGCGGGCGAGGGCGAGGAAGCGTGGAACTGAGACGCGAGCTCGAGATTCTTCCCTATAAGCTGCACCCGGCGAGTTACCACGAGTGGGACTCCCGGGCTCCAGCCGTGGCCGCACTCCTCATCCGGACCATTGAGGCCGAAATCCCGCAGGTGACGGTCGAACATATTGGAAGTACCTCGGTGCCGGGATGTGGCGGAAAGGGCATTATCGACCTGATGCTCATGTACCCGCCAGGTGGGATGGAAGCGGCCCGTGACGCGCTGGACCGATCCGGATTTCAACACCAGATCAGTAGACACCCGTTTTCGGAGGAGCGTCCCATGAGAGTGGCTGCGGTGAATTACGATGGCGCGGAGTTTCGCACGCACGTACACGTCATCGCGGCTGACTCCCCAGAGGTGGAGGAGTTTCGCATATTCCGAGATGCGTTGCTGCGGAATCCAGACCTGATAACCGCGTACACCGCGCGGAAGCACGAGATACTGGCAGCGGGCATTACAGACGCGTATACCTATACCAAGACGAAGGGCTCATTCTGTCAAGACGTGCTGGCCGACCTCTCGGCCCAATCTTCTACCTGAAGAGCCTGCGTCGCCGTCGCTATCCGACCGGCATGAGCTCCGGTCCCGCCGGAACGCGTGGCGCCGTCTTCAGGCGTGTGAGGTGGGTCGTGGGTGGGAACCAGCCAATCGCCTGTACGACTGAAAGCGGAGCAAATCCGGCCGGATAGGTGTTGCCCGCATGAGCCGGGAGGTAGCCGCGAGCCGCCAACACTCGATCGCCGAGCGGCAAGAGCAGGATGGTTTTCGTACCCTGCTTATACGCGAGGGCGCCATACGAGAAGACCTGCACGCCGTACCCGTGTGCATTGGTCAAGGGCGCGACCGCCGAACCCAGTAGCGCGGGATGACTCTTTTGGAACGCCAAAAAGATGTTGGAGGTCGTCACCCCATGGGTGGGGAACGGTGTCGGCGTGGGGGTCGCGCGCGGTCCAGGTACGGTAGGACGAGGTGTGGGAGTCGGTCGCAGGAATGGCAGAGGCGTTCCATTCGCGCCGGAGGTCGGCCCCACGGTCGCTTCACGGGCCGGCACGGTGGGAGTTGCCGTGGCGGTGGGCGATGGTCTGGGCGTGGGCGACGGTCTAGGCGTGACGACCGGAGTGGGCGGCGGCGTCAGTCCCAGCGGAAGACGATACATTCTCCCCGAGGTGTCGTGGATTAGCGCGCCATTCTGGAAGTATTGCACCACTGTTCGACCCTCGTGCAGTTGCTCGGTACGGGGAAAGCCGAGGGCTAGGGGTCCACCGTCGGACCGGTAGGACGACAAAAATGCACCACGCACGTAATGGCCGCTCGCTGGAAAGTACACCCACGCGTTCGCTCCGATATTGCCGCCCTGAGTCGTCCACGGACCGTCACCCGGCAGTTGCGACTGGACCCAGCTAAAGTCGCGCAACCCGAAGTTCAGTAGATTCCGTACGTCGGTGTCAAGATTTGGCGTGTTCAGCAGGACGACGATCACATGCCGTCCATCGCGGTGCACATCGATCACCTGGCACAGCCCGGCATCGTCGGTGTAGCCGGGTTTGACGCCGTCTACGCCCGGATACCAGAAGAGGACATGATTGACGTTGGTCAAGATGTGACCGTTCCAGTTGTACGTGCGGGACGAAGTGACTTTGATGAGGTCTGGGAAGCCCACTGCGTACTCGGCGAGCTTTGCCAGGTCATAGGCCGACGTGTAGTGCCCGGACGCCGTCAAGCCGTGGGCATTGACGTAGTGGGTGTCGTGCATGCCGAGAAGGGCTGCTTCGCGGTTCATCATGGCCACGAAACTGGCTTCCGTCCCACCGTAGTGGATAGCGATGGTATTGGCGGCATCCGCGCCGGATGGGAGCAGCAGACCGTAGAGCAGGTCGCTCAAGGTTACAACCTGTCCGGCGTGCAATCCCATGACAGTCGCATCCCACTCGTAATTAAAAGCGGCCTTGGGTACCACGATGCGATCGGTTAGCCGTCCCATCTTCAGCGCAAGCAGCGCCGTCATGATTTTGGTGGTGCTCGCCATGGGGAGATGCATATGTGGATTGAGCGAGGCGAGGATCGCACCTGAGTCGCCATCCACCACGATCCCGGCTCGCGCCATGATCGGAGGTACCGGAAAGGTCTGAGCCTGCAGAGCCTCCGTCGAAGTCGATTGCGCGAAGGCACCCGACGTCAGGAGGAAAGACAGGCAGACAGCAAGGGACACGCGGTTCAGCATCGTCCGACAGTGTAGACCATGCTCCATCGGTCCGGCCACCTACCCATCAAGCGACCACCGGCATCCGAAACGGTTGACTATACTCCGGTAATACGCTTGTCGTGGGACGCATCGGAGGAACGGGCCCTTTTGTCCCGCGAGGATGAAAGGGCCATGGTCTTGGGAGGAGAGGGTTGAGCCTAGCCAAGCACTACAAGCCCGCCATCAGGGAGCCGCATATTGGCGCTCAGTGGGAAGAGGCCGGGATCTATGCCTTCGACCCCTCCGCCGACGGAGACATCTACACGGTCGACACTCCTCCGCCCACGGTTTCCGGTTTCCTTCATCTGGGACATGTGTATTCGTATAGTCATGCCGACTTCATGGCTCGCTTCTGGCGCATGAACGGCCTCAACGTGTTCTATCCGATGGGGTATGACGATAACGGCCTACCGACGGAGCGCCTGGTGGAGCGACAACTGGGATTCACCGCGGAACAACTTGGGCGCGCTGCGTTTATCCAGCAATGCCTGGAGATCAGCACTGAGATCGAACGCGGCTATGAGGAGCTGTGGAAGCGGCTGGGTCTGTCGATCGATTGGAGCCGAACGTATCGCACCATCGACGATGAATCTCGACGCACGGCACAGACGTCGTTCCTCGAACTCACGGCGCGCGGACTAACATATCGACAAAGCGCGCCGACGATCTGGTGCCCGGCGTGTCACACGGCCATTGCTCAGGCGGAGGTCAACGATCTGGAGCGGGACAGTGAGTTTGTCACACTGGTATTTGGTCGGCCGAACGGCGAGGATCTTCCGATCGCGACCACGCGGCCGGAACTTCTGCCCGCCTGTGTCGCCGTCTTTGTCCCCCCGGGTGACCCACGCTTCGCGGATCTGGTGGGAGAACGGGTGAGCGTGCCGCTCTTTGGCTACGACGTCCCGGTATTGGAGGACGAGAGAGCCGATCCGGAGAAGGGTACCGGCGCCGTGATGTGCTGCACCTTCGGCGACACCACCGACGTCGATTGGTGGCGCACGTATCACCTACCTCTGAAGGAAGCGATCGATCGGCACGGAAAGATGACGGACCTGGCCGGTCCATTTGCCGGCATGTCCGTGCCGGAGGCACGAACGGCCACCGTGGCGGCGTTGCGCGAGGCAGGGCTGGTGCTCGGCACGCAGCAGGTCCGGCAAACCGTCCGGGTGCACGAGCGCGACGATGTCCCGGTGGAGTACATCGTGACGCAGCAATGGTTTACGCGCGTGCTCGATCAGAAGGATGCATTTCTCGCCGCGGGAGAGCAGATCCATTGGTACCCGACTCATATGAAGACGCGGTATCGAGAATGGGTGGAAAATCTTGCCTGGGATTGGTGCATCTCGCGGCAGCGTTACTACGGCGTTCCTTTCCCCGTTTGGTACTGCCAGCAGTGCGGCGAGGTAATGCTCGCCAGGAAGGATCAACTGCCGGTTGATCCGGTGGACGCCGAGCCTCCCGATTTCTGCTCGTGCGGCAGCACCACGTTCAAGCCGGAGCAGGATGTTATGGATACCTGGGCGACCTCATCGCTCTCACCGCAGATCGTGGGACGGTGGCTTTCGGATCCCGTGTTCTTTCAACGCGTCTTTCCGCTGTCTTTGCGGGCGCAGGCGCATGAAATCATCCGCACCTGGGCGTTTTACAGCATCGTGAAAGCACATTATCACCATCAGACAGTACCCTGGAATTCGATCCTCATATCGGGCTGGGGACTCGCGGCCGAAGGAGTCGGAAAGATCAGCAAGAGCCGTGGCGGCGGGCCGATGGCGCCGCTGGAGTTATTGGAACAGTACTCGGCGGACGCGGCACGTTACTGGGCGGCGAGTACCGGAGTGGGGAAAGACGCCATCATCAGTGAGGAGAAGGTCCAGGCAGGGGCCAAACTCGTCACCAAGTTGTGGAATGTCGCCCGCTTCAGCGAGCGCTTTCTCGAGGGCTATGCCCCGCCGCCGACTCCCCCTGCGCTGTCGCCGGCCGACCGATGGATTGTTTCGGCCACCAACCGTCTCATCCGTGAAGCGACCACCTTCTTTGAGGCGTACGACTACGTGGCGGCCAAGAATGAGATCGAGATCTTTTTCTGGCGCGATCTTTCGGACAACTATCTGGAGATGGCCAAAAAACGTCTCTATGACGACGCGAGCTCGGGGTATGCGGGTGCGCGCTACGGACTGTACACGGCGCTGGCGACGATCGTGAAACTGTTCGCGCCGATCCTGCCGTATGTAACCGAGGAAATCTACGGCGGATTGTTCGCTACGGATGTGCAGTCGGTCCATCGTTCACGCTGGCCGGTAGCCGACACCGGCCTCATCGACGACGGAGTCGAGGCGGCCGCTCAAGTGCTGCTTGCCGTAGCCACGGCGGTACGACGCTACAAGAGCGACCGGAACATGTCCCTGGGACTCGAGTTGGCAGCCCTCCATCTGCAGGTGATGGAGCCGGAACTTCTGGCAGCGCTCCAGGGCGCCGAGGATGATATCAGCAGCGTGACTCGAGCACGTACCGTGACTATCACTCCTAGCCCGAACGGACGTCTGGAGTCGGTACCGGTCACTGTAACTCGACCGCTCCCGGTCGCCGTATTTCTCGCTTTGGAGTAGCTCGCAGCCGACCCTCGCGGACCTATTTGGGCTTCTTTGGAGACCTTGCCGCTGCACGCTTGGCGATGCTGTTGGTGAGGGCATGGGTATAGGCACGCGTACCCTGAACGAAGCGGCGTCGCTTGGAGCGCCCTTCGACTTTCTTGTCGCGATTCGTGCGAACTACCCGGCTATCGTCCTGCGTACTCATGCCCCATTGTACGATTCGTCGACGTTCGGAAGCAGGTCGGTGACGGCCACCAGTTGGACACTGCCCCCGGTCGAGTTCGTATCATGGCACGCACGGGAGGAGAATTTATCCGAAGGCTGATTATTGCTGCCGGCGCGTTTACGCTGGTGTTTGCAGCAACTCCACATTCTTCGTCCGCCGCCTTTTCACTGGCTCTTACACGTGGTGACTATCCACGCGGGAGCCAGATTGCAGGTCTGCCGGCGACGAATCACGAGGTCGACATTCGGCTTGGTCCGGTTCATCGTTCATCGTTCGATCGACTACACAGAATCGACGGAGATGGATGGGTTCAAGCTGCCGTGTGGCACTTTACAACCGGGCGAGGCGCCGCTACATGGCATCACCGCACCATCTTTTTGTATGCAATAAACGTCTTCCACAATCACCAGGAAGCGACTCATGCCGTGGCGGACGAGAAGATACGCGCCCACTCGTCGAAGGTCGCCCACCTGCCGTCGCTGTCGTACGGCGTAAGCGATGTGCATCAGACACTCGTGTTCTCGTTCTTTGCCTATCGAGAGGTTGAGGTCGAGGCGTACTACCAGTACAAGGGCGTTGCGCCTACCAGTCTGGCCGCGTCGATCCGGCACCAGTTCAGCACGCAGACATCGCATCTGGCACATTTTGCGCGCCGACTCAGCGCGCTGGACCATCAGAACCCCACGTCCACTGCCATTCCCACGATGACCCCTGTGCCAACGTCGACACCCACTCCGACCGAAACACCAACCACCGAGGCTCCGCCGACAGTGACTCCTGTGCCGACGGACACGCCGACACTCATTCCGACGCCGGGTGCCACCAGTACGCCGGTCCCGACACCGCGTCCCACGGCGACGCCGGCGCCTGCCGGACTCGTCATTCAGGCTGCACCGCAAAGTCCAAGCTACCTGGTCCGGGACAGCGCCACGATTCTGGTGCATGCACAGCTCAACGGTCAGCCGGCCGTAGGCGCGTTGGTGGACGTTTCCTTCTTCTTCCCCGGTAACTCGGCCAACTGCGCGGCGACCATCGACGCCAGCGGGAATGCGTCATGCTCGGTAATCGTCCCGGTCGAACATGCCGGTGATACGATCCAGGTCAACGTGCAGGTCACTGCCGTGACTGGGGAGATCGGTACCGCGAACACCTCGTTCACGATCGGACAGAAGCCGGTCTGAAGTGCCGGTGCGTCGTTCTGCGCGTCTCTTCCCGCACGATCCACGTGGTTGACGAAGGGATTCTCAAGCATATAATAGTACCCGTGTAGATATGCATATGTCGGTCTGGATGTGCCCTGCCTGAAAGGACGGAACCGTGACAGATACGCCGAGTTGGTCCATCGATGCGGAGTACTTTGAGAACTGCAACTGCGATGTCGTATGTCCGTGCGAGATCTCAGCGCTGGGATTCCTGCAGGCGCGGCCCGATCAGGGGCACTGCGATGTATTCCTTATGTTTCACATCAACGCCGGCAAGTTTGGCGAGGTCCAGCTCGACGATCTAAACGTCATGTTGGCCGCAAGAGCACCCGGCCCGATGATCGAAGGAAACTGGACGGCCGCGATTTATCTCGATGAGCGCGCCTCGGGCGAGCAGCAGCAGGCACTCGGTGCCATTTTCGGAGGGGCTGCCGGCGGCCCGATGGCGGGACTGGCGCCGCTGATCGGTACAAATCTGGGAGCAAGGCTGGTTCCGATCGAATATCGGAACGAAGGGCGCCGGCGCGGCGCCCGCATCTCGAATATCCTTGACGTCACCATCGAGGCCGTACCGTCCTATAAGGAAGACGCGGTCGTTATCAAGCAAAACGCTAATCCGCTCTTCGAAGGGTCTGATTGGGTGCAGGCGTCCGGCGTGTCGTCGAGTTATCGCGACTATGACTTCGAATGGGACAACACTGGGAAATGCGCCGACTATGCATCGTTCCGATGGACGGGCCCGTAGCGAGCAGATACGTGCCGGATCGACTCCAGCTTTCTAGCGAGAGGAGCGCACGATCGCTACCAGTCTCCCTCCTGCTCTAAAGGGTCAGCGCGATCTGATTCTCGGCGTGCTTCTGACCTTGTCGGCGGCGGCCTGGGTGCTGCTGATCTGGCAGGCGAACAATCTGGCCGGCAGCATGTCGGGACTGACCATGGGTATGAGCGCCACGCTGTTCATCGCGCTCTGGATCGCCATGATGGTCGCCATGATGTTCCCTAGCGCTGCTCCGATGGTGCTGACATTTGCACGAATATCCCGGGCCAAGCGAGAACAGGGTCGAGCGTTTGTGCCGACCTGGGTGTTCGTGGGTGCCTACCTGATGATGTGGACTCTGTTCGGAGTCATCGCCTACGCGGGAGCGGTGGCAGCCGACTCCATCGGGGGTGGCCAGATGTGGTTCATGCAGAACGGTGCGCGCGTCGCGGGCGTCCTGTTGGTAGGGGCAGGTATCTACCAGCTCGCGCCGATCAAACGGGCCTGTCTGGCTAAATGCCGGACTCCGCTGGCCTTCGTCATGACCTCGTGGCGAGACGGTTGCGCCGGTCGGTCTTGAAATTGTCCCATCGGTCCCGACCCGCTAACGTAGGACTGGGGACTATGAATGACACTTAGGCGATTGCCATGGCTGCTGGTTGGGTTGGTCCTGATTGCGGGGCTGGCCGGCGTGTTGTATCCAAAGGGATCGAGCGGCGCAACCGGCAATGCCCAAACCGCTCTCGTCGGCACCAATCTGGACGCGACTCCTGCCCCAAACTTTCGGTTGAAGGATCAGTTCGGCAAGTGGGTCGGCCTGACGGGTCTGCGTGGACGACCGGTGATCGTGACCTTCATGGGGGCAACGTGCACGACGCTCTGCCCTGTGGTAGCTGAAAGTATTCGCCGCACTCTGGCTGAACTTGGTCCGGAGCAAAAGACGCCCGCGGTCGTGGCGATTAGCACTGACCCGGAACACGACACGCCGGCCGCGGTGGCGCGATTTTCCCGAGACCATCGATTGATGCAGCGCTGGCACTACCTGGTCGCGGGCCGGGCAACACTGGCTCCCATCTGGCGCGCATATCACCTGTACGTGGCGCCCAGAAACGCACCACCTCAGATCGCCGATGCGCATACCAGTGCAACGTATCTGATCGACGGTGCGGGGCGGGAGCGAGTGTTGATGACCAGCTCGCCGGACGTGGTCGGACTCGACCACGATGTGCGGATTCTGCTTGGGTTATCGAGTATCTCAGTGGCACAGGTGGATATTCCCGCTCCGCAGGCAGGGCATCCGGCTCCCGCGCTTCGTCTCCCTGGGTTGCGGGGCGGGACGATAAGCTTGAGATCGCTCCGCGGGAAGGTCGTCGTGCTCAACTTCTGGGCCACATGGTGTCCTCCGTGCAAATCCGAGATGCCGTTGCTGCAGCGCTGGTATCGCAGCGTCCAAAACAAGGGCGTGGTGGTGCTGGGTGTGGATCAGCAGGAAGGGCGAAAGGATGTTGCCTCTTTCGTGCGACAGGTCCGCGTGACTTACCCGATTGCGCTGGATACGGGTGGTGTAGCCTCGGCGCAGTTCGACGTGGCCGGTTTGCCGACCACGCTGGTGATCGACCGGCAGGGCATTGTGCGGTCGTTCAAGCCCGGCATTCTGGATGCAGCGTACCTGGAGTCGCAACTCCGCTCCGTGGTGGAGGGGCGTGCGACTTCGTGACTCGGTCGGATCGAAGGTGAATGTCGGGCGTCAGCGCTTCGGGCACACTACCCCTTCACGCCGGAGCGGGCGATGCCTTCGATGAAATATCGCTGCGCGAATATGTACAGAACCATGATTGGGGCGATTACGATCAGCGCGCCGGCCATTTCTTGCGGCCAGAACGTCAGGTAGGCGAAGGAGTAATGCTGTAAACCAACCGGAAGCGTGTACATGTTCGGAGTGCTCGAAATGAAGCTGGGCATGAGAAACGAATCCCAGTTCCCCTGAAACTGCAAGATGCCAAGCACAGCCAGAGCCGGCTTTGAAAGCGGGAGAGCGATTCGCCAGTAGATGCCGAAGCGAGAGAGCCCATCGACGCGCGCGGCCTCCTCCAACTCGACCGGTAGCGCAAAGAAAAATTGTCGCATCAGGAAGATGCCGAAGGCCGACACCATAAACGGTACGGCCAGGCCCTGGTACGTATCGATCCAGTGCATCTTCACCAGGATGACGAAAACAGGCAATAGGGTCATGGCGCCAGGGATCATCATCGTCCCGATAATGATAAAGAATAGGGCCGTTCGGCCGGGAAAGCGCAGCCTTGCAAAGGCGTACCCGGCAAGTGAGTCAAACAATAGATTTCCGACCGTTACCAACAGTGCCACCACGACACTGTTGAGGATCCAGCGTGGGAAGCTGCCGGAAGCCAGAACTCCATTGGACCCCGTCCACGCCTGCAGGGTCCAGTGAAGTGGGATCCCCGTCGGGACCGCGCGAGACGATTCCTGCTGGTTTTTGAAGGATGTGAGAATGCTCCATACGAACGGTACGGCGGTAATGACGGTGTACAAAATAAGAACGAGGTAAAATAGCGATCGTTTGCTGTATCCTGCGAAACCGGATCGCTTCCGGACACCCACTTCAAATGCCATTACGCAGACTCCTCCCCGATCAATCGACGGACAACAATTGTCGCGACAAAAATGAACGCGAACAGCACAAAGGAGGCCGCAGCCGCGACGCCGTAAAAGTCGTTCTGGAAGGCCTGGTTGTAAATATAGAGCACAGCGGTCAGGGTCGAGTTCTCCGGACCGCCGCTGCCTTGAGACAAAATGAAAGCCTGGTCGAAGATCTGTAGGGTGCCGATTATTCCGTTCGCGACCACGAAGAAGATGGCGGGCCGAATAAGCGGGACCACGATCCGGATGATAGCTTGAAAGCCGGTCGCGCCGTCCAGCGCGGCGGCCTCGAGGATGTCCCGAGGCACATCCTGAAGTGACGCAAGGAAAACCACCATAAGGGTGCCCGTGGTCGTCCAGATATTCAGTCCCATGATCGATTTCAGTGCGATGTGCGGATCACCCAACCAGTTGGGGCCTCCAATGTGTATGTCCGCTAGCAGCGTATTGAGTAGCCCCGTATTGTTAAAGAGATACAGGAAGATGAGAGAAATGGCGACCGACGAG
>DAINCT010000003.1:0-14735 GCA_036732245.1 Chloroflexota bacterium
CTCCTCCACATACCAATGCGCCCACGACTAGACGCAAATGAAGTTGTGAGCGAAGAAACCACAGCGCGGCGAGAAACACCACCGCGAACTCGAGCCACTTGATCACTTCACGCGCAGATGCCGCCAGATCGGTGGCCTGGGTGACCGATAAGCCGACGGCCCCCAGATAGAAGACGATAAACGGAATCAACACTGCGTCACGAATCGGATTCCGCCGCTGTACGACGGCGTCCACGAGCCATGCCGCGCCAACCTCGGCCGCGATGATATCGGTGGGAGTCAGAGGAAGCGAGCCGGATCCCACCGGGAGAGAACTCCCCCACGGGACGGCGAATCCGAGGAGGCAGAGTCCCGCAACGGGATATCGGAATATGACGACACTGGCGACAAGCCCGGCCGCCGCGGCAACAACGTACGACAGAGGAAGGAGATACACGACTGCGATTCCAACGCAGGCCGACACGCCCAGCAGGACCCGTACCAACGCGTAGTGCACATCGACCGAAGACTGAGATCGCAAGCCGGAAATCCCGTTCACTCCGTCACCACGGACGCCGTTCCGGCTTGTACACGCCAGCCCGCGTATTCGGTCCTCCTGGACATAGCTGCATCGCCCGACGGTCCGGACTCGCCCGCCAGCCAGGAGACGACAGCGCAGAATAGCCAGAAAAAGAGCGAAAGGTCGACCAGGAAATACGAGTTGTCGATCAAGCCGTGAATCATTCCTGCCAGCATTGCGGCCATGACGGCTAGCAGCAGCGTCCGAGTCGCCTCGCCGGTTGAACTGCGCCAGGTTTGGATGCCTGTTTTCCAGAACACATAGAGGAGGAAAACATATGATATGAGCCCCAGGATGCCGGAAGAGAGCCAGAAGTCGAGGAATTCGTTGTGCGGATGCGAAAGACACGGTTCGGCGCCGGCCCCGGGTTGGATGTAGCCCTGACCCGGGTCGCAAACACGCTGGTATTTGTTCTCGGCGCGAGTCGGTGCGTACATGTGCTGAAAATTGTCGGGCCCGATCCCGACCAGTGGCCGGTCGCGAATCATCTGTACCGAAGATCGCCAGACGTCGACTCGCGCCTGCGTGGAGTTTGAGTGCCCGGACTGAAAAGCATGCTCCACGGAGCGGTACTTAACGGCGACACCTGCCGCACACACGACGAGCACCACCAGTACCGCCCACTTGCCCCAGGGTCGTAAGAGCGCGACGACTCCGGCCGCAACCAGGCCGATCGCGATCCACGCACCCACGGAATACGAAAGGATCAGCGGTGCGACCAGAACGATTCCGGCCGCCCATGCTCCCAACTTGTATGCTCCACGACGGTCAACCGAGAGAGCGAGGACAAGCCACATCGGAAGCAGGCGATCCAGTAGGAGACCGAGGTTGTCGGGGCTGCCGTACAACGCCTCGACCCGCCGTATGCCGGTGCCGTTGACGGTCGACAGGTCGCGCTGCAAGGCGAATTGTCCGAGGCCGATAATCCCGGCAACCATGCCTCCCGCCAGGACTCCTCCCAGGATCCAGTACCACCCGGTGCGGGTGCGAACGAACAAAAGCACGAGAGCGAAATAGGCAAGCGGGTCTAACACCCGCTCACGATAGGCATGTAAGGCGAGATGCCGGTTTGGAGCCGTCAGCGTGCTGATGGTGACTGCCAGGACGAAGAGACAAGCCGGGACAAGAAATGGAGATCTGCGCAGCTTCTGCCAGTCAGGCTGGGGAGATCGACGCAGGACGATAAGTACTACCGCAATTGAGACGTCGAGACCGATCAGGAGTTCGGTGGGCGCGAACGTGAGATGCCCGATGTACTTTGGCTCCATCACAAACGGCGCGAACCCAGGCACGACGGCCAGCGCAAGATCGAGGCGGACAAACGTGAGGACAGCCAACGCCAGGAAACTGAGGCCGTAGGCCGGAGGCCAGGGGAAGACGTAAAAGCCGGTCGCGAACAGTGCCAGCAAACCAACCGACACGATATCTCGCTGCAGCCACCGCTCTATTCCCAGGGGCCGACGTCCCACGTCGCGGTTAAAGCCGGAAGGAGGTGATGTCGCCGGTCATTCCGCGACCCAGCGGTCTACGTCACGGCGATAGCTGACGATCTCTTCCGGTTTGAAGTACAAGCCAATCTCATATTCGGCAGTCTCGGGCGCGTCAGAGCCGTGCACGAGATTTTGCCCGATTTCGAGTGCAAACTCGCCGCGAATGCTGCCGGGCGCGGCTGTCACCGGGTTGGTAGCTCCCATTAGATTTCTGGTCGCTTCGATCGCGTTTGGTCCCTCCAGCACTCCAACTACCACCGGACCAGAGGTGATGAATTGCACCAACCCCTCGTAAAATGGCTTTCCCTGGTGCACCGCGTAGTGACGCTCGGCGAGAGGGCGGTCGATGTGAAGGCACTTGAGGGCGGCGATGCGCAATCCCTTCGCCTCGAATCGGCTGAGAATTGCACCCGCCAACGCACGTTGAACCGCGTCGGGCTTCATGATGATGAGCGTCTGCTGGGTAGCTGTCACAGTGGTCTCCTCACTAGATTGGTCGAACTGGAGCGAGTCGGACTTGGTGGCGTGCGCCGGTTTCTTTTCTACAGCGCTATGCGCTGGGTCGAAGCGCATGTCGGGTCAGTAAGCGCGTCGGGCCGACCGCCGCGAGTCGCATGAAATCGGGACGCAAATAGGTGCGGACAACCCGGCGAACGTCGTCGGCATCTACACCATCCACCGCCGCAATGGCTTCCTCCGGCATGACCACTCTCTCTTGCAGAGCTTCTTGCGAACCGAACCAACCCGCGACCGCGTTACTGTCCTCTAGCGCGAGCCAAAGGCGGCCGCTAAATAATTGCTTGGCTTTCTGCAACTCTCGATCAAGGACTAGCCGCCGTTCCAGGCGATCGATCTCGGCCACACAGCATTCCAGGGCTTCAGCGCCCTTCTGCGGTTCTGTGCCGAATGAAACAATTACCGAACCCGTGTCGCGGAAGTGGGCAGATGACGCGCCAACATCGTAGACGAGCCCACGTCGCTCGCGGAGTTGTTCGAAGAGTCGGGAACTCGCGCCGCCTCCAAGGACCGTCGTCAGTACTTCGAGCGCCGGACGGTCAGGATGGTTGCGCGAAACCCCGGGAAATGCCAGACAGACGTTGAGTTGCTCGAATTTTTTGTCCTCCAGCAGCCACTCTCCACCCGAGCCGAATGCCGGGGCCGGGTCCGGAGGGATGGGGGCAACCGGTTGCCAATCCGAGAAGTGTCGTTCTACTAAATCTTGGACTTCGCCGACGTCAATACCACCCGCGACCGCTATCACGGCATTATTTGGCCCGTAATAGCGCCCGATGTGATCCCTGACGTGCCGGCGGCGAAAGGCCGCGATCGTCTCTTGTGAGCCCGCGATTTCCCGACCATAGGGATGCCCCGGCCACAGCGCTTCGTCGGCCAGCACATACACCCAATCCTGCGGGTCGTCCGCGATCATGCGAAGTTCCTCGGCAATGACGCCTCGCTCACGGGCGACGTCGGAGGGTCGGATTAGGCTCTCCCGCAGCATGTCTGAAATCACGTCCAGCGACAGCGCTAGATGCTCGGACGCTGCTTTTGCCCAGTACAACGTGATTTCCTTGTCGGTGCTGGCATTCAAAATGCCGCCGACCGATTCGAGTTCGCCGGTGATGTTTGTGGACTTGGGGCGGGCACGCGTTCCCTTGAACATCATGTGTTCAGTCAGGTGCGAGATGCCTGCCGTGCGCTCGCTTTCGTACCGTGAGCCCACGTTCACGAATACGGCGATACTGACGGACCGGAGCCACGGCATCGGCACGACGACGAGGCGCAATCCATTGCTCAAAACGAGCTTATGCGTGTCCATACCTAGGAAACTCTAACAGGACCGGGCCGGTTGACATGGACTTTGACGACGTTATGGGCACCCGTGCGCGCACAACTCGAGCTGCCACGCCTTCAAGAGTAGCGTGATGGATGTGTGATACATGGCGTACGTGGCGACGTTGTAGTCCTTGAGCGTGTCCGAAGGCTGCGATGCCAGCTTGTAATAGAACTTCGCAAACGAGCGATACCCATATTTCAAAATCAGATATTTGACGAATGAGCCACCAAGCGCGTACGCGTTGCCCGCATCCGCCCGATTGAACCCGTGATCGTTTAACAGATCAATGGGTCGAGTCTGCCCGATGCTAACTTGCGCGCACGCGTCGAGAGGAACGTAAATCAGGGTAGAACAGTAATCGGACAGCCGGGGATCGGCTTGCCGGTCTTCAAGGGCAACGGCCATGCCTTCGGCGATGAAGAGCGGAGCAACCAGGGCGGAGGTCCGGGCAGGCGCCGGCTCGAACGCCAATTGATACACGTGAACCGGCTCATGGTATGTGGGCCAGAGGCTGGTCTGTATTGAGGGCGGGCGAGTGTACGGATTGGTGCAGCCTACGTTGTCGGAATGGGCGCCGCAGGCGCCTCTGGTGAGCCGGTCCATGAGCGATGTCTCGGGGTACAGGTAGTACGAGGCCTGGGCCGGCAGTGTAACCGCAAACTCTCGTTGGAATTGCGCCCGCTGCTGCTCGAGGTCTGCGAGGTACTGGCGATCCAGGCCTTCGACCTCGTAGGGACTGTGAAAGACGACGAAGTGCTTGCTACGCGTGATCGACCACCGCACGTTCGCAAAACTGGAGCCCTGCAAGCCTGTAGCGGTGCCCGAGATTTTGGTCTGCGTGCCGTGAAGATCGAAGATGTAAATTCGATAGGCCGGCACCGCTCGCGAATCGTCCTGAAAGCGCAAGGTCCCGACGTACCGGTTGGTTGACAACCGCTGCACGAACGTCGGTAGAACATGCACGCTATGAACTCGGTCGGCTTGCCATCGAATCATCTGGCTGACCAGCGCCTCCGCGTCCGTTCCACTTAGAAAGGTGTCCTGCACCTCGCGCCAGTGCGAATCGGCGAACGCTTGTTCCCATCTTCGCGTCACCAGAGTGATCGCGCTCGTTGCCCCCGCCAACGTCAAAGTGTGACCGGGTGCCGAACTCGACAACTGGACTGGTCGGGCAGAATTTGTACTCCCGCAGGCGGTTACAAGTAGCGCCACGGAGGACAACGCGAGGACTCGGACCCGGGAGGACATGCCTTCACTGTAGTAAACTCACCGCCCAATTTCTGACCAAAGTCCCGTCGGAGTCCGGACAAGGGACACTGGCATCCTGGTTGTCGCCGGTGTACCGTTGAGTACGGTAGGATTTGGAAACGGGAGGGCAGGAGGCAGATGATGTCCGAAGTTGAACAACAAGTGCGCGTGAGCTACGAGCAAGCGCTCCGCGTCATTGGGCGATTTCTCGATGCCGAGCCCACCTATCACCTCAGTGTGGTGGAAGTGGCGGACGGATTCACGGTTCGTTCGCAGTCATCTCGCTTCAAATCCGACGGCAGAACCGTCCAATTCACGTGGGACCGTCTGAACGATCTTCTGGTGTATCACACAGCCGGTCGCGGCCTCAACCGTCGGCACCATCGCCATCGCGGCATCTGGGCTGATTTTCCTAACGGGCATGAGGATTTCTTTCGTGCGCTGGGATTCAATCTGGACAACGAGTCGGCCGGCAGTTTGACGGTGGATGAAGTGCCCGAAGGCGTTACGGTGTCGTACCTGCGCCCGGACGTATCCGGCAGTGGCGGGTCCGAATTCGAAACCTGCCACACGGTGATGCGAAAGGCCGAGATCCAGAAACTGTTGGAAGCCGCGCAGGCGCGTCGAGAAGCCGGCCAAACCTAGGTCGGTCCGAACTGTCTAGCGTCTCCGGGTGTCTGGGTTAGCCCAGCAGCGTTTATACTGTCTGCAGGGATGGAAAGAGGAACGCGCAGGATGCTCCTCATGGGGTGCATCGCCGTCACGCTGGTCCTTGCAGGGGCAGACGCGACGACGACGCGCGCGCAGAGGACGCATTTAGGGCAGAATACTGCCTGCATATTCGACCATATGACACTGCGGTCGCCGACTACGACATGCCGGCCGCAGGCGAAAGCCTACCCTGCGAGCATCACCGGTGCCGTGCAGCGCTCGATCTACGACAGCTCGCTCATCTTCGGCATCCCGTACACGGTGCTATTGAATATCGCCAAGTGTGAGAGCTCACTTAACCCGCGAGCCAGGAACGGCAGTCACTTCGGCTTGTTCCAGTTCGTTCCGGCGACTTTTCGAGCAGCGGCCTCTCGATTACAGACCACGACTGGTTTGGCGGCCCGAAGCTACTGGAATCCGCTGGACTCGGCGTACGTAGCAGGCTTTATGTTCGTAACCGGTGACGCTCAGCGCTGGAGTTGCGAGCCACCCGTAGGGTAATTTTCTTGCCGGCTATCCGATGGCAAATGCCGACGGACAGATGTCAGCCAGCACGCATTCCCCGCAATGCGGCGAGCGGGCCGAGCAGACGCGACGACCATGCCAGATAAGTAGGTCGGATATTTCCCCCCATGACTTCTTGGGTACAAGAAGCATTAGCGCGCGTTCGATCTTTACCGGGTCCAGTTCCCGCGTGAGACCGAGACGCCGCGAGAGGCGCTGCACATGCGTATCCACTGCGATGCCCTCATTGCGACCAAAGGCATGAGCGAGCACGACGTTCGCCGTCTTTCGGGCCACGCCCGGGAGAGTAACCAATTCGTTCATGGAGCCGGGCACCTCGCCGTCGAATCGATCTACCAGTGCCACGGCAGTGGCTTGAATATTCTTCGTCTTATTCCTGAAGAATCCGCACGAGTGGATGACGGTCTCGATTATTCCGGGCTCAGCCCGGGAATACTCTTCGGCGGTACGGAACATGGAAAACAGCGTCGGCGTAACGGTGTTAACCCGCTCGTCCGTGCACTGCGCAGACAAAATGGTGGCCACGAGCAGCTCAAGTGGAGTACTGAAGATCAACCCGGTCGACAGGTGACCGTACAGCGGCTCCAGGCGCGATGTGACGGCATGTGCCTGAAGTCGAGGGGAGCGCCTTTTCACGCGTTCGCTACCGCAAGAGCTCGGCTCGCCGGCATGCGTCCAGTCGAAGGCGGAACCTTCACGGAGCTCGGCAGGCGCGCCGGCCCGATTTGCAACCCATCGTGGTGACCCCTTTCCCACACCGTCAGCCGGCACGGCAGAGCCTCAAGCATCCATCTGCACCAGGAGGGTTCCCGCGGCGACCATGTCGCCCGGCCGCACCAGTATGGCTTTGACCGTGCACGCGGCAACGGCTTCCACGACGTGTTCCATTTTCATCGCTTCCATGATGACAAGCGGCTCGCCCGCATCGACGGTCTGACCCGCCACAACTCTGATACTGACGATCGTACCCGGCATGGGAGCAGAGAGACTGGAGTTGGCGGCGTGGTGCGCCGTACGGAGATCACCGAGTTCCGACGGTCGGGGTCGGTCGAGTTGGTATGCTGTTCCCTCAAAGACGAGAGAATAGCCGTTCGGGTGGTCGCCGATGGCGACACTGGACGTTGAGTTGTCGATGGTGAAGATGACGAGGTCCGACCTCACCTCGACCGCCGATATCTGGACCTCGAATTCGTGTGTCTCAACTCGCCATGAATCGCTTCCCAGCGGAGTCAGCGTGACCTCCCACGATTCACCGTCAAGTTGATACTGAAAGCGCCGGGGAATGCCCGACGCTCTCCAAGCGGAGCCCGCTCTCCACGGGTCCCTTGTCGCCCTGGCGGATACGTCGGCCAGCGCCGCGCCGATCAAGACCTGCGCCGGCGGCGCCACATGCAGGGGCGGGCGCCAGGCTCGCTCGATGAATCCGGTATCGACCTCTCCGTTGGAGAACTCAGCTCGGTGCGCTACCCATTGCAAAAACGAGAGATTCGTCGTTGGACCCGCGCACACGTAGCGCTCGAGGGCGTCCTGGAGGCGCGTGAGTGCCAGGGAGCGTGTCTCGGCATGAATGATGAGCTTGGCGATCATCGGATCATAGTGCATCGTGATCGAGTCACCTGCCTGGACTCCAACGTCGTTTCGGATGCCGGGTCCCTGTGGAGGCGCGAATGCCTGGACGCGTCCGATGGACGGCAAGAAGTTTCGACCTGGATCTTCGGCATACAGGCGAGCTTCAATGGCGTGGCCGCGCAACTCGACATCGGCCTGCGTGATTTCCAGTGGGTGTCCCGCGGCAATCTCGAGCTGGAGACGTACCAGATCGACTCCCGAGGTTGCTTCCGTGACAGGGTGTTCCACCTGGATCCGCGTGTTCACCTCCAGGAAGTAGAACGACTCCTTAGCCAGCAAAAATTCCACGGTTCCGGCGTTAACGTACCCGCTCGCCCGTGCAATGCGCACGGCTGCTTCGCCCATCTCGGCTCGCAACGCTGCCGTCATCACCGGGCTCGGAGCTTCCTCGACGACCTTTTGATGGCGACGTTGGAGGGAGCAGTCGCGCTCCCCCAGATACACGATCCCACCCACACTGTCGGCGAGAATCTGCATTTCCACGTGTCTGGGGCGCAGCAGTAGTTTCTCCATAAAGATACGATCGTCACCGAATGCGGAGCTCGCTTCCCGTCTCGCGGCGTCGAGACTCTCGTGCATTTCAGCGGCGTTGTCTACAATTCGCATTCCCTTGCCCCCACCACCGCCTGCGGCTTTTAACATCAGGGGATATCCGATCCGGTTCGCTTCGGCACTCAGCCGATCGTAGGAAGCGTCGCTCTGCGCGAAGCCCGGAACAACCGGGACGCCGGCCTGCTCGGCCACGCGCTTCGCCGCAACTTTGTCTCCGAGCAGAGCGATGACGGGTGCGGGCGGCCCGATCCAAACGAGACCGGCCGCCGTGACCTCTGCGGCAAAAACGGCATTTTCAGCCAGAAATCCATACCCGGGGTGAATCGCCTCGGCACCGCTCTGCAAAGCAACCTTGATCACTTCCGGGCCATTCAAATAGCTCTCGCGTGCGGGCGCGGCACCTATGGCGTACGCGGTGTCCGCCACTCGAACGTGCAGCGCAGCTCGATCGACTTCCGAATACACGGCAACTGTCTCGATGCCCAACTCTCGACAGGTCTGCATGATGCGAACCGCGATCTCACCCCGGTTCGCAACCAAAACTCTAGAGAACACCGGTCAGCGATCCAAGTCTGTTTGTCTTCGTCACGTTGGCTCACGCCAGGCAGGCTGCCGCTTTTCGAGGAAGGCACGCAGACCTTCCTGTCCTTCGGTTTCGGTCCGGACCGTGGCAATACGCTGGGCGGTCAACTCCCGACGCTCGTCCAATGACATGCGGCGAGCATCCAGGATGAGGCGCTTTGCCTCACGCACCGCGCTGGGGCCTGCTCCCAGCAGTTCCTGGATTTTCGCTCCCAGCATGGTATCAAGCTGGTCCGCAACCACGATCCAGTGGACCAGGCCAATCTGCCGGGCAAGGCTGGCCCCGAAGCGCTCACCGGTCGGAAAAAGCGCGCGTGCCCAGCTTTCGCCAATTTTTGGCAAAACGAACGCCGAAATGACGCCCGGAATAATTCCCAACTTCGTCTCCGTAAAGCCAAAGACCGTGTCGTCAGCAGCAATCACGCAATCGCAGACGGCTATCAAACCCATACCTCCGCCCAGACACGCTCCGTGTACGCGGGCGAGTACCGGTTGCGGTACTTCTTCGATGGCGGCAAACATGGACGACATGCGGCGCGCGTCGGCGACATTCTCTTCGCGTGAAAAATCAAGACTTGCCTGCATCCAGGCAACGTCTGCGCCGGCGCTAAAGGTCGGCCCATTCCCGGTAAGGACGACGAGGTGCACGTCGTTGCGGGTGTGCAGTTCCTCAAATACCCCCGTGATCTCTGCGATCATGTCTGCGTTGAAGGCATTTCTTACCGCGGGACGATTCAACGCGACCCACGCCACACTGCCCTCCAGAGACACCTCAACCGTCACATTCACGATTTCACATCCGGAATACGCCGAAGGTCGTCTTCGGGATCGGAGCATTGAGGGCGGCTGAGATGCCGAGGCCGAGCACGGTGCGCGTGTCGACCGGGTCGATGATCCCATCGTCCCAGAGACGCGCCGTGCTGTAATACGGGCTTCCCTCACGTTCGTATTTGTCGATGATGGGCGCTTTGAAGTCGTCCTGTTCATCATTAGTCATTGATTTTCCGCGAGCAGCAAGGCCGTCCGTGCGTACTGTTAACAACACGTTTGCTGCTTGCCTGCCCCCCATGACGGAAATGCGCGCGTTGGGCCACATCCACAGTTGTCGAGGCTCGTACGCTCGACCGCACATCGCGTAGTTTCCTGCACCGAACGAGCCGCCGATGATCACCGTGAACTTCGGCACGGCGGCATTCGCGACCGCCATGACCATCTTTGCCCCATCCTTGGCGATGCCGCGACTCTCATACTCGCGGCCAACCATGAAGCCGGTGATGTTCTGCAGGAAGATGAGCGGGATGCGGCGTTGAGCACACAGTTCAATGAAGTGTGCGCCCTTGAGCGCGCTTTCCGAAAACAGGATTCCGTTGTTGGCGAGGATTCCGACCGGAAAGCCCATGAGCCGGGCGAACCCGGTGACGAGTGTCGCTCCGTAGAGCGCCTTGAACTCATCGAAACGGCTACCGTCGACCAAGCGCGCGATGATTTCGCGCACATCGAACGCCTTTCGCAGGTCGGCCGGAATGAGACCGTAGATCTCGTCGGCCGGATACAACGGATCTTCGGGCTCAGTCGCCGTCCAGGGAATCGTCTTCTGACGATGCAAGTTCCCCACGATACGTCGGGTGATGGCCAGCGCATGCGCGTCGTCTTCGGCCAGGTAGTCGGTCACTCCCGACGTCTGAGAGTGGACCAGGGCACCACCCAGGTCCTCGGCGCTGACCTCTTCCCCGGTGGCCGCTTTCACAAGGGGAGGACCGCCCAGAAAGATGGTTCCCGTCCCGCGTACGATCACGGCTTCATCGCTCATGGCGGGGACATAGGCTCCTCCCGCGGTGCTGGAACCCATCACGGCGGAGATTTGTGGGATACCCAGCGCCGACATGGTAGCCTCGTTAAAAAAAATGCGCCCGAAATCATCCTTATCAGGAAAGACTTCATCCTGAAGCGGGAGGAATGCACCGCCGGAATCGACCAGATACACGCACGGGAGATGATTTTGCTGGGCAATTTCCTGCGCCCGCAGGTGTTTCTTCACCGTCATAGGAAAGTACGTCCCTCCCTTGACGGTGGCATCGTTGGCCACAATCATCACTTCGTGCCCGGCAACCGAACCGATCCCCGTGACGATCCCGGCCGACGGCGCCTCCCCATCGTAGAGATCCCAGGCTGCGAGTGGAGATAGCTCCAGAAATGGCGATCCCACGTCGACCAAGTTGTCGATACGCTCGCGCGCGAGCATCTTGCCACGGCTTCGATGCCTGGAAACAGCATCCTCGCCTCCACCGGCTGTGACCAGAACGAGCCGGCTGCGCAGCGTCGCCGTGAGATCCGCGTAGTGGTCCCGGTTAGCTCGAAAGTCGTCAGTGTCGGGACGCACGTGGGTCCGGAGGATGGTCATGCGCTGGGAGCGCGAAGATGAAGAGCTCGGGCCAGCCTTCGTCTTCGCTTCACCTCGATGTCGTCGTGCTGCAGTGCTTCGCCGATCCGGTCCACGAGGCCTTCACGCGCCATACGATCCGCCAACAGTACCGCATTGGTTACGGCCTTGGCGTGTGATCGACCGTGACAATTGATCATGATCTTATTCACACCCAAAACCGGGGCTCCGCCGTACTCTTCGTAGTCGACGCGTCGTCGAATTCGGCCCAACGTGGGCAGCATGAGGGCGGCGGCGATACGGGCCACGAAGTCCTTCGATACCTCGGTGCGGATGAGGTCAAACATCGTGCTGACGACGCCTTCGGCGGTCTTGAGCAGAACGTTCCCGGTGAATCCGTCGCACACCACGACATCTGCCACGCCGTCAAAGACACTATCGCCTTCGATATTGCCCACAAAGTTCAAAGGGAGCTTCCGGAGAGCCTCGTTCGCCTCTTTCACCTCTTTCGTGCCTTTCGAGTCCTCGCTTCCGTTGCTGAGCAGTGCAATGCGAGGGGCCTCGATTCCGCGCGACAGTTGCACGAATACTTCGCCCATCACGGCGAATTGCACGAGATTATCTGCCTTCACGGTCGTGTTGGCGCCGATATCGAGGATGAAGACTTCCCCGTTCTTGCAGGGGAGCATACTGCCAAACGCGGGCCGGTCGATCCCAGGCAACGGCCCCCACGTCGTAAGACCGATGGCCATAATGGCTGCACTGTTGCCGCACGAGACGACGGCATGCGCGTCGCCCGCGGATACGAGATTGGCTGCTACTCGCAGCGAGGAGTCTCTGCGCCGCAGCGCCTGTGATACAGGCTCGTCCATCGTGATGGAATCGACTGCATCTACCGTCTCGATACCAATGCCATTGTGCTCCGCCAGCTTCGGCTGCAGCGCGCTATGCGGTCCAACCAAGACGACGTTTACTCCCCGCCGACGCGCCTCCACGGCTCCTTTGATGATCTCGTCAGGAGCGTGGTCGCCCCCCATGGCATCTACGGCGATAGTCGCCCCTCGGCCATTGAGCTGCGTCGACACAGTGACTCCTCCAGGTGCGCTCTATCTTCACTACTATACCGAGTAGTTCGGGAACCGCAGTTCGGGACGAAAAAGGGGCGCCGTGACCGGCGCCCCAGTTGAAGTCGGTTGTCCCCCCGCTATACGTCGAGGTTCTTTACGTCCTTGGCGTGCGTCTCAATGAATCTCCGGCGCGGATCGACATTGTTGCCCATCAGTACATCGAAGATGTCACTCGCCTGCACGGCGTCATCGACTTCAACCCGAAGGAGCAACCGGCTGGCGGGGTCCATGGTCGTCTCCCACAGTTGTTCCGCGTTCATCTCACCGAGGCCCTTGTACCGCTGAATCGATGGATTCTTCGCTTTCGCCTTCGCGACGAGTTCATCCCGCTGCTCTTCGTTATATGCGTAGTGCTTTTCTTTTCCGATCTGCACTCGATACAACGGTGGCTGCGCAATGTAGAGACATCCCGCGTCGATGATCTCCCGCATGTGGCGGAAGAAGAAGGTCAAGATCAAAGTCCGGATGTGCGCGCCGTCGACGTCGGCATCAGTCATGATGATGACTCGCCGGTATCGAAGCTTGTCTATAGAGAACCGGTCGCCGATACTCGTACCCATAGCCGTGATCATGAACTTGATCTGGTCATATGACAGGATTTTGTCCAGTCTGGCTTTTTCAACGTTCAGGATCTTCCCCTTGAGGGGCAGAATGGCCTGGAATACCCGATCGCGCCCTTGCTTCGCGGTCCCGCCGGCGGAGTCGCCCTCGACCAGGTAGAGTTCGCATTTGAACGGGTCCCGCTCCTGACAGTCGGCGAGTTTGCCGGGCAACGTCATACCGTCAAGCGCGGTTTTCCGCATGACGAGGTCACGCGCCTTCCGGGCCGCTTCACGCGCCCGCGCAGCAGTAATGCACTTCTCGACGATGCGACGGGCATCGGTCGGGTTCTCTTCGAGGTACGCATTGAGCTGTTCGTTCACCGTCATTTCGGTTTGCGATCGAATTTCGGGATTACTCAGCTTGACCTTGGTCTGCGCCTCGAACTGCGGCTCTTGTAGCTTGACGCTGATGATCGCCGTCAAGCCCTCACGGACGTCGTCGGAGGTCAGATTCGCGTCCTGCTCCTTGAGGAGTCCGCTCTTACGAGCGTAGGCGTTGATCGTGCGAGTGAGAGCCGATCGAAAACCGGAAAGATGCGTGCCGCCGTCCGGCGTATTAATTGCATTGGCAAAGCAGAACACCGTCTCGGTGTAATCGTCGGTGTACTGAATTGCCAGCTCGATGCTCGAGTCCTCGAAGTCGCGGCTCAGATAGATCGGCTTGGGAATGAGAGCGATGCGGTTCTTGTTCAAGTGACGCACGAAGGACGTGATACCACCCTCAAAGTAGAACGTCGTCTCGCGCCCAGTTGCGTCTTCACGCAGACGAATTCTCAATCCGCGATTGAGATACGCCATCTCACGGAAGCGCTGTAAGAGTTGGTCGAAATTAACCGTGACATCCGGAAAGATTTTGGCGTCCGGTTGAAATGTCGTCTTGGTGCCGGTGCCCTCAGCCTTACCGACCACCTTGACTTCGCTGATCGGTTTCCCTTCCGAGTACTGCTGGCGATATATCTTCTTATTGCGCTTCACGTCTACCTGGATGAACGATGAAAGGGCGCATACCACCGACACGCCTACTCCATGTAGGCCGCCGGAGACCTTATAGCCACGCTTGTCGAACTTGCCGCCGGCATGGAGACGTGTCATCACCACTTCGAGCGTCGAACGCCCAACCTTGGGATGGGTCTCCACTGGAATACCGCGTCCGTTATCTTCAACGGTGACGCTACCGTCCTCTTCGATCGTGACCAAGATGGAATCGCACGCACCCTGGAGCGCCTCATCCACGCTGTTATCCACAACTTCGTGAATGAGCTGGTGGAGCCCCTTCAAATCTGTCCCTCCGATATACATACCGGGTCGGCGACGGACGCCTTCCAACCCTTCGAGCACCTGTATATCTTCGGCTCCGTATGACACTGTCTGTTGCTGCATGCGTATCCTTCCATGCTCACCGCCATCAGTCGGCGAGCAAGATCTGCTTCCTTCCTATCGACTTCAGGAGATCCATGCCCAAGACGGGCGCGATCAACTGAATTCGAGCGAAG
>DAINCT010000003.1:14745-35860 GCA_036732245.1 Chloroflexota bacterium
CGTTCCACCGGCATGCATGATTTTACCACATTTCCGCGCCAATTCGCCAGATTTCCGGCTGTCCAGGTTCGCTCGGGCGGGCATGTCGGGCATCCGTTTTGCAGCCACCCGCCGGTCGAACATTTACCTGCTGCACTGAAAGGCGATAGGCTGAGGCACGAACTGACAAGGTGTAAGGAGAGGCCATGCGAATTCTGCTCAAACTACTCGCGCTCGTGATTTTCGGCCCCATCGTGCTCGGGCTCTTGCTCATCCTGGCCGTGGTCGCGATGGTGGGCGTGCCCCTGGTCTGGGAGCAACTGGTCGCGAAGTATACGGGCCCGCGCGACCAAGGCACGCAGGAGAGCACCGGCATCTAAGAAGTGGTCGGGGTGCCCGGATTCGAACCGGGGACCTCCTGCTCCCAAAGCAGGCGCGCTACCAAGCTGCGCCACACCCCGCTTATGCAGCGCTCCATCCTCTGGCACGCCGCGCTCGTTTCGCGGTTCATTCTAGGGGGCGATTGAAGCGGCGGTCAATGCACTGCCTGATCACTCGGCGTTCGCATGACATTCAAAAATTCAAACGCTGCATGATGGGCGACGGCAGGGCTCGGATTGCCATCATGACGTATCGCCAGAACGGAGGCACGTATACGGTCCGCCTCCCCGCGGCAGCCGCGTCGAGAATCTGCCGAGCGGCCTCCTCTGGGCTGATAACGGGAAATATTTTCGGGAGCTCCACCCCCTCGACCAGGGCCGTGCGCACGTATCCCGGTTTCACGGTGGTGACGGTGACGCCCCGGACCGCCAGTCGATTCCGCAGTGATTCGAGATACGTCGACAAGGCAGCTTTGGCAGCGCCGTATACGGGATTACCGCGGCGCCCGCGATCTCCCGCGACCGACGAGATCCCCACGATGGTCCCCTCCCTGGCCCGCTCGAAGCGCGTGGCAGCTTCATTGAGCCAGGCAACCGCTCCGGTGAAGTTGACATCGATCGTGTCTCGGTCGGCGTCCGTAGGATACGCTTGCGGCTCAACCCGCGGCATCACACCGGCCGCATACACGATGAGGTCCAACCCCATCAAGCGGACCGTTATCTGCTGAAAGAGAGCGCACAAGTCCTCCCTCTCGCGCACGTCATGCGCAGCAGCAAAAGCGAGCTCTGCTCCGGCATGACGATTAATGTCGGCGCACACGGTCTGAAGTTGCTCCTCTCGTCTCCCGACCAGAGCCACTTGAACACCTGCGCGGCCCAACTGCCGCGCTATCTCTTCGCCAATTCCCGAGGACGCGCCGACCACGATCGCCTTACGCCACGGATACGATTTCATACTCTCTCCACCAGCCTTCGGATGGTCATCGGCATATTTACCGATCATGAGAAGCCACGGACTCTCGTCCGTACGTCTGTACGAACGTTTTCAGGCCGGCGAGATGGGCTTCGGTCAACGCTCCATGAACGAATCGCCACGACCAATTGCCATCCGCCTTTCCCGGGAGGTTCATCCGGGAGATGGTTCCCAGTCGTAAAACGTCCTGCATGGGGACGATCGCGAGATCGGCAACGGAGGCGAACGCGAGTCGGATCATATCCCAGGCAACGTCGAATCCGGTTGTGCCGGTGTAATCACGCACGGCCTGCCGCTCTTCCTCGTCAACCGACATCCACCAGCCTATCGTGGTGTCGTTGTCATGCGTGCCGGTGTAGACCGCTGTGTTGCGCTCGAAGTTATGAGGAAGAGCGCCGTTTTCAGGGTCGCTTCCGAAGGCGAATTGCAGGATCTGCATGCCGGGGAATTCGAATTCAGCCCGGAGCGCCTTCACATCGGGGGTAATGACACCGAGGTCCTCCGCGATTATCGGCAACGTCCCCAATGTAGCGTGGAGCGCTGCGAAAAGAGCTGAAGCAGGTCCCGGCACCCACGCGCCATGTTCGGCCGTCGAGTTGCCGTACGGCACGGCCCAGGCGCCGGCAAACCCGCGAAAGTGGTCGAGTCGCACAATGTCTACCTGGCGCAGTGCCATGCGAAATCGTTCAATCCACCACGCATATCCCTTATCGGCCATCACGTCCCACCGGTAATGCGGATTGCCCCAGAGCTGACCGGTAGCCGAGAAGTAGTCGGGGGGCACCCCCGCGATCACCTCCGGTTGTCCTTGATGATCCAGCTGAAACAGGTCCTGATGCGCCCACACGTCGGCACTATCGAAAGCAACGAAGATCGGAATATCCCCGATGATCTTGATTCCTAATTCGCCCGCGTGCCACTTCACGGCTCCCCATTGTTGAAAGAAAATGAACTGTACGAAGTGATGGAATTCGATCGATTCGAAGAGTTCCCGGCGCGCGGCCTCCAGCGCCAACTCATCGCGACCCCGTAATTCCGATTCCCAGTCGATCCACGGGGCGCCGCCGCGTGCGTCCTTGATCGCCATGTAGAGCGCGTAATCATCCAACCAGACAGCCTCAGCGGCCGAGAACTCGTGCAATGAGTCCAGGTTTGTCTGCGAGGCGCGGAAGCGTCGAAAAGCTCGCCAGAGGGTGTCCATCTTGGCGGGAATGAGACGCCCGAAGTCAACGCGGCTTTCTGGTAAGGCGTTTATGGGGGCCAGGTCCTCCGACATGAGCCAACCTGCATCAACCAGAGGCTCCAGCGCGATCAGGAACGGATTGCCCGCGAAGGCAGATAGGGCGGAATACGGAGAATCGCCGTAGCCGGTGGGGCTGAGCGGGAGCACCTGCCAGCATGTAATGCCGCCGGCACGGAGTGTTTCGAGGAAATCGAACACATCGGCTCCGAGTGTTCCGATCCCACCAGGCCCCGGCAATGACGTGGGATGCACGAGGATCCCTGCTGCACGCGGAAACGCCATAATACCTCGCTCCAATCGGCCGCCCCAGCCGCGGCCTAGCAAATTGTAGGTGATAGCATTGCTCTGTCCGACGAACATCCAAGGTGCGGAGCAGGACAAGACCTGGTCTAATTCTTGCCGAACACGACGCCCGTTGTACGCTACGGTTGCAGGGTCGGGTTACCGCGGGGGTCGGTACTGTAAATCCGCGGGTGCCGCCGCGATTCGCTACGGGCGGAGCGGCATAGAGAACTGGGGGAGATCTGTGCAGAGCCTGCGCGGAGGCACGACCAGCCATGCTCCGCCATTCTCACGCCGCCCCCAATCCGAGCCGGTTTCCTCGAACCAAGCGCGTCCTAGCCACCTCCCCATCAACTTTTCGGCGTGAGACCCACACTTAACGTGCAGAGGTGACATTGATGCAGCAAAGCGCCATTCCTTCGACCGACCGCACCTTTCAGACACCGTCGTGGGTGCAAGATGCGATCTTTTACCAGATATTTCCTGACCGATTCGCAATCAGCTCAGCAGTACCCAAGCCCGCGAACCTGGAGGACTGGAACGAACCTCCCACGATTCATGGGTTCAAGGGGGGCGATCTTCTCGGCGTCGTGGAACGGCTCGACTATCTCCAGGACCTCGGGGTGAATGCCATCTACTTTTGCCCCGTGTTCAAATCCAGTGCGAATCATCGCTACCACACCTATGACTATTACACGATCGATCCGATCCTGGGAGGCAATGAAGCCTTCGCGCGTTTGCTGAATGAAGCACATCGCCGTTCCATTCGAGTCGTCCTGGATGGCGTGTTCAACCACTGCGGGCGCGGATTCTTTCAGTTCAACAGCATTCTGGAAAACGGAAGCAGCTCGCCGTACCTCGACTGGTTCTCGATCTACTCCTGGCCGCTCAGTCCGTATGGCCCGGGAGGGCAGGCGCCCGGATACGCGGCTTGGTGGAGCGATCCCGCACTTCCCAAGTTCAACACTCGAACCCAGGCAGTTCGAGAATTCCTTTGGAACGTCGGGCAGTATTGGATCGAGCAGGGGGTGGACGGCTGGCGACTCGACGTGCCGAACGAAATCGACGACGACGATTTCTGGCGAGAGTTTCGACGGCGCGTGAAAAACGCCAATTCGGATGCGTACATCGTCGGAGAGATCTGGGGCGACGCGACGCGCTGGTTGCAAGGGGACCAGTTCGATGCCGTCATGAATTATCCGTTTGCCAAGGCCTGTCTCGGTTTCTTCTCGTCGGTCCACGGCCTCGACGCGAGCACTATCCAGGGCACCGGCCTGAATTCGGTCGATCCCCTCAGTGCCGAGGATTTCCAGCACGTCGTGGAGGGCTTGCTCGGTCGGCATCCGTGGCAGGCAACCCTGGCGCAGCTCAATCTGCTCGACAGCCACGACACCGCACGATTTCTGACCATGGCACGCGGGGACGAGTCCGCCTTGCGACTTGCCATGCTCTTTCAGATGACCTTCCCGGGCGCTCCGTGCACCTACTACGGTGACGAAATCGGCATGACCGGCGGGACAACGGTGGAGGAAGCGCGCGGTGGATTCGTTTGGGATCGCTCCAAATGGAATATGGAGCTGCACGATTACCTGAAGAATTGCATCGCGCTACGTCACGCTCATCCGGTTCTGCGCTGTGGCGGATATCAGTCGCTGTTTGCGGGAGGCGGGGTCTACGCCTTCGCCCGACGTCTGGGCGAAGACCTCGCCCTTGTGGCCTTTAATGCCGGCGACACCGAACGGACCATTGAGGTTGCAATGCCCGGCGACATAGACCACGAGAGCGTGCGGGCGGCGTGGGGCCCGCAGTCATTTACCGCTCGAGATGGCTCAGTCAATTCATGGCAGATTCCTGCTCGGTCCGGATCCGTATTGGTAGCAAGAGCACATGCGCAGTAACGAGTTGGGAGCGACTCGGGCCCGAGAAGTCGGGCTACTGTCCCAGGAGCTCGTGTGCGGTGAAGAAAGCGTTGAACGAGTATCCAGCATGTTCGATCGCTTCCCTTGCTCCCTGTTCCCGATCGATCAGGGCGTACACGCCTTCGATCGACGCCCCCTCCTCCTCGGCCGCACGGGCCGCTTCCAGAGATGAAGCACCGGTCGTCAGGGTGTCATCCACGATAGCCACCCTCAGTCCGTCGCGCCACGGTCCTTCGATGCGCCGTCCGGCCCCGTGTTCCTTTCGCTCTTTGCGTACGATGAAGCCGTCAATATGGAGACCCAGCGAACCGGCACAGGTCGCAATTGCCGCCACGATGGGATCGGCGCCGATGGCCAGCCCGGCTACAGCGTTAACCCCCTCTCCCTGCAAACGCTCGACGAAAACCTGCCCAACGAGCCAGGCCCCGGCCGCCGACAGCGTCACGAGGCGTGCATCCAGGTAGTAGTCCGAACGTCGGCCGGACGCTAGAACGAAATCGCCCCGCAGGACTGCATCACGGCGAAGCAGCGCGCCGAGTTGATCGTGCGGTGCGACCGGCGACAACCGGTCTCAGCCCTGTCCGGTGCGACGCTTCATGAGCCGTTCAGCGCGTCTCAAATCTTCCGCAATCTCTCGCGACTGGCGGTCGAGAGCGTCCATGACACTCTCTGGTTCATCCGCGTCGCCCGAGTCTGCTTCGAGGTGATCGAGCGCTTCCTCAACCGCCCGCTTGACCCGGTTGCGTACGTGGAAGGCGGAGCCGGCTGAGAGTCGACGAGCTTCACTGGCGCCGGACTCTAGCGCCTCAACAGCTCTTCGCAAGTTCTCGTTCATTGACGCCCCCTACGGTCTTGCTCTCATGGTACCGCAGCGGCAGAGTTTTGACAGGGGTACACTCACATCGCTTCAATGCAGATACATGTCCGGCGCTAGGAGAGCAAGAATGGGGTTGTTGGACGGCAAGTATGCCCTGATCTACGGTGTGGCGAATCGGCGCAGCATCGCGTGGGCGATTGCGCAGGCAATGAGCAGAGAGGGCGCCAAGCTGGCGCTCACTTACCAGGGCGAGCGGGTCGAAAAGATGGTGCGTGACTGTGCGGACCAAATACCCGGTACCGTGATGATCCAGGCCGACGTGACCGACGACAGTCAGATCAATCACGTCTACGATAGACTCCGCGAAGAGTGGGGCCGCATCGACATACTTGTGCACAGCATCGCCTACGCACCGGAGGAAGAGCTCCGGGGTTCGTTTGCCGACACCTCTCGCGCCGGCTTCGGAACCTGCCTGGAGGTCAGTGCGTATTCGCTGGTGGCAGTGACCAAGCCCGCGACTGCCTTGATGACGGAGGGAGGCAGCGTGATTACGCTGACTTATCTCGCGAGCGAAAGGGTTTTCCCAAGCTACAACGTTATGGGTGTCGCCAAAGCGGCGCTCGAGGCCAGCGTCAGGTACCTGGCGGCAGATCTGGGGCCTAGCAACATTCGAGTGAACGCAATCTCGGCCGGGCCTATATCAACGCTGGCCGCGCGCGGCGTCCGTGGATTCACCGGTTTCGCCAAAGCGTATCCGGAGAAGGCGCCGCTCCGCAGAGCCACCGATCCGGCCGAGGTAGGCGACACCGCCGTCTACCTGGCCAGCAGCCTCAGTCGCGGGGTGACAGGCGAAATCCTCTTTGTCGACGAAGGCTTTCACGTGCTCGGCATGTAGACGACAGCCCTACCCTCCCTTGAGGACCGGTCATAGCAGGTAGTACAATTCGTGAGCTTATGCGACCACCGAGAGCGTGCTGCGGTTGCAGCACGTTTTTCATATCAGGGGCCGTCAGGGGAAAGCCAGTTTGACCCATGCAGGCCGCATGCCTATCGCCCGAGTTGGCGAGTGGATCGAGCGGCACCCATATATACTCCCGATCGTGATTCTCATCCTGGGGGGTGGGTTTCGCTTTTATAACTTAAATTGGGATAGTGGGAACCAGCTCCACCCTGACGAGCGGTGGATCTACATGGTGCTCTCGGGGGCGAACGGCAATCCTCCGATATCCTGGCCCACGTCTCTGGCGCAGTTCTTCAAGACTACGTCGTGCAATAACGTTGCCAACTGCGGCAGTTCGCCACTCGATCCGCACTTTTTCGCTTACGGCAGCCTGCCGTTTTATCTGCTGGCCATGCTGGCTGGAACAATGGGTTTCCTGGGGCAGCACGTCGCGTTTCTTTCTGCCTGGGCACAGTTCGATACCTACGGAGGCCTTCCGCCAGTCGGACGGGCGCTTTCCGGCTGCCTGGATCTCGCCGCGGTCTTTCTCGTCTTTCTTATAGGACGGCGTGTCTTCGGTTACTGGGCCGGCGTCGTGGCAATGGCCTTGACTGCCTTCACGGTCCTCGACATTCAACTTTCGCATTTCTACGCGGTCGACACGGTCCTAACCCCGCTCGCACTAGCGACGCTGCTGGCCGCGGTCCACATGGCTCAGACGGGAAGTCGGCGCGCGTACGTGTGGGGCGGAATAGCATTCGGAGCGGCATTGGCGACGAAGACCACGGCACTCTTCCTGATCGTGCCGCTTGGCTCGGCCGCGGTTTTGGCAGTGTGGACGTCTGTGCCCTGGTCCACCAGCGGATCGCTGCTGCGCGACGTTCGCCGCCATTACTTCGCAGTGGTCCGCCGGCTGAACGACAACCTCCAATGGCTACTGGGCACCTACGTCATTGCCGCCGTGACGTTTGTCGTGTGCGAGCCGTACGCACTGCTCGACCGATCTCAATTGCTGAGCGACATTGCCGGCCAGACCCGAATGCTCGTGACCAACACCACCGGTTACGGTACGCCGTTCATGGTTCAATACGCCCACACAACCCCATATCTCTATCAGCTCAAGAACATGGTGTTCTGGGAAATGGGATTACCCCTGGGGATTGCCGCATGTCTGGGAGTCTTCGTTTACCTCGTCCGGAATACGTGGCGGCTGCGACCGGATCAGGCGGTTCTACTGTTGTGGATTGTGCCGTACTTCCTGTTTGTCGGTCGTTTTTTCGCCAAGTTCAATCGGTACATGCTTCCGATAACTCCCGTGATGACGATCCTCGCGGCGGCACTTTTGGTGTCGGTCGCGCGGCGGTTGCGGGGCCGGATGCGGCCGTTGGGCTGGGCGCCTCTGGTTGTCGTGGTACTAGTCTCGTTTCTCTACTCCCTGGCTTATATGAATATCTATGCGCATCCGAATACACGAGTGGCCGCAACGAAGTGGATTTATTCGGCCATCCCAGCAGGCACGACGATCGCCGTCGAATCCCCATGGGACGACCCGTTACCACTGCCCGATGGCACGCTGACCGCGAACCGGTACCACACGCTCAATCTGGATATGTATGCCGATGAACTGAGCGCCGCGGGAGTGCAGGCCAAGGTCAAAAATATAACGGACGTCTTAACGCACTCGCAGTACATCATCCTGTCGAGCGAGCGGATGATCAGGTCCATTCCTCGCCTGCCGAACTTCTATCCGGTCGCAACGCGGTACTACGACCTCCTGCAAAGCGACAAACTGAACTTCCGTCAAGTGCTGCAGTTCCAAAAACATCCGCAACTCGGGCCGATCGTGGTGCACGACTACCCGGCGGATGAGAGTTTTCACGTCTACGATCATCCGGACGTCCGCATCTACAAGCGGGTATCTACAATCACACCGTCGCAGGTGGCGGCACTACTCACGACGCCCCCGGCCACCGGCACGAACGCGCCGGCAATCGCGAGTTCCCCTGCCGTCCGCACCGCTCCTCAGGCCCCGGACACGAGGCTCATGCTCACGCCAAGCCAGTGGCGCCAGGACCAGCATGGCTCGACCTTCGATCAGATGTTTCCACCCGGCGGTTTCGCCATGAAACATCCGGTCATTGTCTGGTTGCTGTTCCTGGAGATCCTGGGGCTTCTCGCATTTCCGATCGCATTTCTGGTGTTTAGAAACCTTCCTGATCGCGGCTTCGTTCTGGGCAAGACGTTTGGCATCCTGCTGCTAGGGTACGCCGTATGGATCAGCGTCAGCCTGGGGCTGGCGACCTACGACCGGGGAGTAATCGCCGTGATGGTGCTCCTCCTCGTGGTAATCTCGGCGTTACTTTACGCCCGCTTCGGCCGCACGATCCTGGCCTTTGTCCGTGCGGAGTGGCGTCGAGTCCTCGTAGGCGAACTGGTGTTTCTTGCAGGGTTCGCACTCTTCATCCTGTTGCGCGCTTGGTTCCCGGATCTGGCTCACCAGAATTCACCCGTCTCTGCCTCGAACATCGGGGTCGGACGCATGGGCGAAAAGCAAATGGAGCTAGCGTTTTTGAATGCGATCGTTCGTAGTCGGGTCTTCCCGCCGTACGATCCATTTTTCGCGCACGGCTACATCAACTACTACTACTACGGATTCTTTCTGGTCGGAACCGTCTGCAAGTTTCTGCAGATATCGCCCATGATTGGCTTTAACCTGGCAATTGCGACGTTTTTCGGGCTGTTGGTCGGGAATGTGTCGTCGGTCGCGCTCGCGTTGACTCGCCGAGTAACACCGGCGTTCGTGGCAGCGGCATTCGTCGGCATTTTTGGCAATCTCAACGGGGGCTGGCAACTCATTCGCGGGCTGATGAGCGTGGCCGCGACTCACTCCGCGGTACCTTTTTACGGCGGATTACTCAATGTACTGTCCGGTCTGCAGCAAGTGGTGTTTGGCGGTCGCACCCTCCCTCCATTCGACTACTGGGAATCCACCCGCATCATTCCGCCGGTGGGCGGGCCGATCACTGAGTTCCCCTACTTCACGTACCTGTTTGCTGACCTGCATCCACATCTCATTGCGTTCCCCATGACAGCCGCGGCGCTGGCATTGGCGGTGACCTTCATCGGTCCCCGCGCCAGAGGTTGGGAATTTGGACTATGGCTGGTCATGTCCGGCATAGTGCTCGGCGCCATCGCCGTGACCAACCCATGGGACTTTCCCACGTATGGTCTCGTTCTGACCGTCGGAGCCGTGGCGGGCATGTACCTCGTCCAACGGCGGAGCGGAATTCGACCGCTCGGTCCGGTCGTGCTCTGGATGGCCACAGTGGCGGCGATCAGCACGATCTGCTATCTCCCGTTCAAACTCGGCTACCAGACGGTGTTCAGCACCGGCATCGGGTTCACGAGGGACATTACACCGGACCTTCTCGGTAACCAGATGAGCGGGACCGACATGCGGGATGCCTTGGTTACGCCGTTGCGCTTCTATCTCGAGCACTTCGGCTTTTTCGTGTTTGCCATCCTGTCCTATGTCATCCTCGTGGTCTCGGTCAGTACGCTGGCCCGAGAGCGACTCCGCGGCATCTCAGATTGGTTCCGGTTCGCGTTGTATTATCGAGATCGTCCCAGGCAACTTTGGCGGACGACCCGGGCCGCCCGCTCCATGGTGGTTCGCCGCCCAGCGGTGATCGATCCAGGCATTCTGGCAGGCTGGTTCGTGCTCATCGCCGGCCTCCTGATCCTCAATTACTTCCTGCTCGCATTTCTGCTGGTGATCGCTTCCCTCGTAATCTTTGCGATCATTCGGGATATCGACCGTCTTCCCGCAATTCACCTGTTCGTGCTGGCGCTGCTTCTGGTCCCCATCGCTCTGTCGGCCGGGACGCAGATCGTGTTTGTGAAGGATTTTCTTGCCGGCGGTTCGGACTTCCGTATGAACACGGTTTTCAAGTTCTACAACCAGGTGTGGCTACTGTTCGCAGTTGCGGCCGCATGCTCTCTGTCTTTCTTCGTCGAACAGGACTTCCCATTTGACGGTCGCGGGCGCCATCGCCTGCATCGCGGATCCAGACATGATGACACTGGAGAGTTAGATCGCGCGTCGGAACACCAGGCGACACGCGCACTGCAGGCGAGTTTCGCTCGGTTTCGTGCGAGCTTGCCCTTCACGCAGCGGCAGACGAGCCTGGCGTTCTCTCCCGCCGACGGTGTGGGAAATCTGGCCTCGCTGCCGGATGACGTCGAGTCCGACCCTGATGACGAAACGGATTCAACGCCGGCTGGAATGGGTGCCAACCGGGTGACGAGTCCCTCCGAACTCGGATCGCGCCTCCGGCAAAACCGACTGGTCGCCACGGTCGAGCGGCGGCCGCTGTGGTCCGGTTGCCTGGCACTTTTGGCGATCGGCTGTCTGATTTACACCTATGCAGGTACGGTCTCTCGTGAGACGGTACGCAGCAATTGGTTGCCGGAAAGTAGCGTTCCATTCACGCTCGATGGGATGGCCTTCATGAAAGTTGCCTACCCGGAGGACTTTCGAGCCATAAGTTGGCTCAACGCTCACGTTGCAGGCGCTCCGGTGATTGCCGAAGCAGATGGAACTCCGCAACATGTCGGCACGTACTATGATTGGCGATCGCGCGTCAGCCAGTTCACCGGTCTTCCGGACATATTGAGCGGCATTCACGAAGGAGAGCAACGCTGGCCAGACGAAATAGATCCCACCAGCCGGTGCGCGAACGTCCTGAATGCCAACGCCTGTTTGCAGACCACGCACTCACGCATTTACGACGTGAATGCTCTCTATGATTCGCCGAAAACGTCTGAGGCATGGCGTGTAATCAAAACGTATGGAGTCCGATATATCTATGTCGGCTTCTCGGAACGCCAGTGTACGTCAGTCCAGTGCTACTCACGCGCCGGCCTGAACAAGTTCAACCGCATGGTGGGTCACGGCCTTCAGATAGCCTTCCGAACGGGCAACACCACCATCTATGAGGTGACCAGGGCGTGATCGACCTCCTTCGTTGGACCTTGACCGTGGAGATCATCGGCGCCGCTTTTTTGCCACTCGCCCTGTGGCTCTTTCGCGCTTTGCCCGACCGAGGTTACATTTTCGCCAAGATCATCGGCCTGGTGGTCATCACTTACGTCACGTGGCTGATCGGTTCCTTCCTTCCAATCGCTTCATCGGTTGCCCTTCCACTCATCGTCCTGGTAGCCGGGGCAGCGGCGTGCTGGTGGTTCTTGTGGGCCGAAACGATAGAGGCGGTCCGTGGACTGCGAAACGCGATCCTGATCGAAGAAGTCCTCTTCCTGGCGGCTCTCATTGTCTGGAGCGTGCTCCGGGCGCAGGTCTTTCATCCGGGTATCGGACACACCGAACAGTACATGGATATGTCCTTCCTCGGGGCCTCGATCAATAGCGCCTCATATCCGCCGTACGACCCCTGGATGAGCGGGCACACGATCAATTACTACTACCTGGGCTATCTGATGTTCGGTTTGCTCATAAAACTCGCGGGGGTGGCGCCGGCAGTGGGGTATAACCTTGCGCTGTCGTTTTTGTTCGCGATTGTGGTAGCTGGAGCGTTCAGCCTCGGTTACGCGCTGACCCGCAAACTGCGGTGGGCCGGACTTTCGTCCCTTTTTGTAGCCCTGGTCGGCAACTGGCACGCGATTCTCGTACAGCTCCCGGCGCACCAGGACCCGGCCACAACCTACTACTGGTTCTGGCCCAGCACGCGAGTTATCGGATCCAACACCACGATAACGGAGTTTCCGTTTTTCAGCTTCATGCTGGGCGACCTTCATCCGCACGTGATGTCGTTTCCGTTAGCGCTATTAGTGCTCGCCTTCGGAAGTTCTATCCTGCTGTCACCCAAGCCACTCCGGCTGCACAGATCAGTCGAATCGCTCCTACCGCTGGTGCTGCTGGCCATCACAGTAGGGATGCTGTTTGCAGTGAATAGTTGGGACTTTCCCACGTATCTGCTGGTCGCCGCCGGCTGTATCGCGGTGCACGCCTACCTCACCGACGATGGCCGTGGCTGGTGGCGCCGGCCATTGCTCGTCATCGCAGCGGTCGCGGTAGCTTCGATCGTGCTCTATGTGCCTTTCTACCTCCACTTTCGCTCTCCAACCCACGGACTCGGCCGCGTGAGCACTCCGTCGGACCTACTGGAATTCCTGCAAGTCATGGGCATACTGTTGCTGCCGCTGGTCATGCTCGTCGGCTCTCTGGGGCTGCTTTTTCAGCCGGCCGGCGAGGAGCATGAAACTCATCAGGTGACGGCGCCGGGTCAGCGTGCTTCCGAAGCCGGCGCCACCCGCGCGAGTGCTGCGCTGCAGTTGACGCTCTACGCCGTGCTCTTTCTCGTCGTGCTGGTAGCGGCGCACGATCATCTCTGGGTGGTGCTCCTCATGCTGGGATTCGGCTCCGCCATCGTATTCATACTGCATCGCGTGGTCAACGCGGAGGCGCCCAATCGACAGGATGCCATAGCACTCACCTTTATGTTGATTGCGTGCTTGCTGATCGCGATCCCAGAAGTGGTGTATGTCCGGGATTCCTTTGATGGAAGTGCATCGTACCGCATGAACACTCTCTTCAAGCTGTATTACCAGGCCTGGATCTTGTTTGGGGTCGCGGCAGGATATGCGGTCTATCGAGGCTGGAGTGTACTGAAAACGTACTTCTCATCAGCGCTCGCCTGGGGCGCCGTCGCCTGCATTGTCGTCGGGATTGCGGGCGGCCTGTACTACACCGTGAGTGCTCCGCAGTCGGCCAACCAGGGTGGACTCGCTCAGAGTCTGGACGGAGCGGCGCTTCTACAGTCCAATGCGCCAGGCGACTATGCTGCAGTGCAGTGGCTAAAGACGCACGTCTCGGGGACTCCGACAGAGTTGGAAGCCACAGGAGGCGAATACGATACGAAATTTGCACGCATTACGACCTTTACCGGTTTACCGACCGTCATGGGTTGGGCCGGTCACGAATTTCAATGGCGCGGCGCGGATCCGGAGATTCAAACGCGTGTCAACGATATCAAGACGGTCTATACGACTTCGGATCCGACACAGGCCGAGACCTTACTTCGCCGGTACGCAGTTCGATACGTAATCGTGGGTCCCACCGAGCAGCAGGCCTACCCGGGTCCCGGATTGACCAAGTTCACTCACTTCATGCACACTGCGTTTTCATCGAGCGGGACGACCATCTACTCGTGGTGATGTCGCTAGCTTCCGGGACCGCGTGTAGAATAGAGACGAGAACGGTATCATCCAGCGGCAGCCTGCAGGCTGCCCTTTTTGCTTCAAAAGGAGACCATGCAACGCGCCACGGTGGCGAGTAACGAGCCGAGCCGAGCAGTTCTTCTCGCGGTCGAGACTGACGACGGCGGTTGGTCCGCGCCGGAATCGCTGGCCGAACTCACCCGTTTAGCCGAAACTGCCGGTCTTGAGGTGGTCGGCGAGGTTACGCAGCGTCTGGATCGGCCTCAAGCCAATTCCTACATTGGGAAGGGCAAGCTGCACGAACTCGTCGAGCAAAAGAGTAGTCTGCGCTTCGACACGGTTGTCGCCGACGACGAGCTGACTCCGGCTCAACAGCGTTACCTCGAGGAGCGACTGGACGTGCAGGTCCTCGACCGTACCGCCGTGATTTTACATATCTTCTCTCTGCACGCCCGAACTCGCGAAGGTCGTCTACAGGTGGAGTTGGCACAGTACCATTACCGACTACCCAGGTTGACGGGGCGCGGCGTCGAGCTGTCCAGGTTAGGAGCCGGCATCAACACGCGAGGTCCCGGCGAGTCGAAACTGGAAAGTGACCGGAGGCGCATTCGTCGCAGAATCTCGGAACTGAGTCGCGAAATCGAGCGCATTCGTGAACAGCGGTCGCACAATCGGAGTCAGCGACGTTCGTCCGGGGTGCCGGTGATAGCGCTTGTCGGATACACGAATGCTGGAAAATCGTCGCTCATGAATGCGTTAACCGGTGCGGAGGTTCTCAGCACCGACCAGTTGTTTGCCACCCTCGATCCCACGACCCGTCGCATGGAGCTTCCAAACCATCAACAGGTACTGTTGACGGATACTGTCGGTTTTATTCAGAAACTGCCGACCGATCTCATAGCCGCCTTCCGAGCAACGCTGGAGGAGATCACCGAAGCAGATGTCATTCTGCATGTCGCGGATGCTTCCAGCCCGCAGGTGGACCGACAAACCGAGGCCGTGGAAGACGAATTAGAAGAACTCGGAGTATCGAATCGACCGCGGGTCACGGCTTTGAACAAAGTCGACTTGATTTCGGAAGAACGCATGAAACTGCTCGAGAAGTGGTTCCAGGCGCCGGTCATGATCTCCGCCGTTAAAGGAGTGGGGCTGCATGCGCTTGAGACCCGACTGGCCGATGAATTGGCCGTCAGCTTCGTTCCGATAAAGGTGCAGATACCGTACACCATGACGGAATTCGTGAATTTGTTCAGGTCGCGTGGCATGGTGGAAACAGAAGACCATCGCCCAGAAGGAACGATGATCAGCGGCCGACTACCCGCTACCCTTTTGCCTGATTTTCAACGGTTTTTGCCCTGAGTACTAGACGTCTGGAGGCCCTCTTGCGGCTCACTGTCCCGTTGCTCCTCTTCACACTCGCGCTCGCCGGATGCGGCTCACCGAGCGCGAAACCGGTTCCGACCGCCATTCCCCTCGCCTCCTACACCGATTCCCAATATGGATTCTCCTTTCGCTATCCATCGAACTGGACGGTTCCCAACAAGGGCGGCAAGATTATCGACGTGGCGGGCGTGAGCACGTATGAGCTCGACTTGAATATCCCACAGAATCCTGCCCAGGTTTCTGTAACAGTCGACGGTGACGTGGTCCCGTTTCCAGCTTTCGCGGACGGCAAAACCGCGCCGGACCCTAACGGACCGACGCACACGTTTCAGTACTTTCATGCCCACGTGGCAGGCTGGCCCTCGATGGTCATTCGACGCTTTACGGGCAAACAGATCACCGAGGTGGATACCGTCACTAACACCAGAACGCGCAGTTATGACGTCCGGATGTTGACGGCAACGCCTCCCTTTTCGGCCGACATCACCCAGGGGTACAACCACGTTGTGAACAGCCTGAAGGTGCCGTTTTCGTGACGGCGGACGGCGCACTGATTCGCGGTCGCTAAATGTAGCCGAGCCGCTGCTGAATGAACACGACTGCCTCCACGAACGCGAAGAAGTACATGCCGAAAAAGGCCATCAGGCCCGCTCGATAGGCGTCGTCGATTCGTCGCAGCGGCACTTCGCCCACAAAGATCACAAAACCTAGCACGGCACCAAAGGCCATCAAGCCGAAGGGGAGGACGGCCAGCCCAGTTGCAGGCAAAGTGTCCAGGAACAGGATAGGGGCCCCGGGGGAAACGAAGACGAAGAACAGCAAGATCGCCAGCACGCAGGCGTAAACCAGCCACTTGCTGGGCAGCCACCGAAACAGTCGGATGGTGAGTATGCCAACGGCGGTAAGCACCAGGACCCAGAGGATATTGACCGTCGTGGTCAGTGTGGCGAATCCGAGAGCGCCGAGCACCAGCAAGGCAATCTCTTCCCAGGGGTTGCCGAGTCCCAAACCAACTCGTTGCGCCAAGGTAGGGCCGCTTGCGGTGCGATATGTCACAGTCTGAAAAGTCTGTCCCCCTGCCTGGGTTGTCGACTCCCACATGATGGTGGCAGCATCGCCCGTCACAAAAACGCGGGGCTCGAGTTGCGAGCCCGAAGCATAGACGGCTCGCTCGGGTGACGACGGGGACGGGGCCCCGGCATCAAATTGGTCGGCTACGATATACGTCCCGAGATCGTACGATTGCTCCCAGGCCACGAACCCTGAGGACCCGCCAAGCGCCAACGACAGCGAATTAGGACGACCATCCAACGTGTCTACCTGGAATGGCGCACGCAGGAGCGCACCGTTTGAAGACGCTTCGAACAGGTACAGGCCGGCGTCTCCTGCATAAGCTCCCCAGATGTGCCCACTGCGATCAATCGCCAGATCCATGGGCCACTGAGCCGACCCTCCACTGGACAACGTTTCGAGGGTCGCCAACACCTTGTCGGCTCCCAGACGATTCCCGTGCAGGTCGAATCGGTCGTACACCAAGTGCCAGGACTTCTGGCCACAACAACTTTCCAGGTGGAGCATGTGGAGGACTCCGTGGGTGTCGGCAATGGCGCGCGGATAGAAACTGTAATAGGCCGACTTGGTCAATCGGCGGGGGGCTAATTTCAGGCGGCTCGTATTTAGCGGTGATAGGAAGATGTCGAAATTGCCATAGAGCTGCCACGAAAACAGGAGGATTACTCCACGTGCGGTCCGGACGAGACGTGGATGTTCGAGCGGAGCGGAACTGGAGAGTAATTGCGCGACCCGCCGCGATGGGCCAGGCCCCAGCGTGGCTCCCATGAGGACGGTACGGCCGTTGTCGTTGCGTACCCACACGCCGAGGTCGCGGTTTCCCACTCGCACCATATCCGCCTGACTAACGTCGCCGGAGTCTAGCTCGACCGACCGCGTGCGTCCGCCCCGACGTTCCGTAAAGACCAATGTCTGAGAGGCGTCGTCAGCCCAGAGCAGGTCCCATCCGCCCCGCGGACGGCGGACCGCTCCATAGTCGTATGCGCCACTTGCCGGCGAGACGGTCGCCGGGTTGGTCCAGTGGCTTGCCCAGGTCCTTGGGGCCCGTGCCGCCAGCACTATGACGGCGGAGGCGAAAAAGAGCCCAAGGACGGGGATAACGAGCAGCACACGACGTACCATGCCAGACAGCCTTACACGTCGCTTTTCATTCCCGCCGTGGAAGCACGTGGGACCAGAGCGCCTGGGGTAAGGCGCGAGATAATTCTAGGCGAAGTGGCAGGCAGCCCAATGACTCGGGGCCACTTCACGCAGTGGTGGCATTTCCGCCGCGCACACGTCCTGAGCCAACCAACACCTGGTCCGGAAGGGGCAACCCGACGGCGGGTTGATGGGGCTCGGCACGTCGCCCTGAAGTACAATTCGCTGTTTCTTGACAGATGGATCGGGTATGGGAATCGCGGATAGCAACGCCTGTGTATAGGGCATTCGCGGATTCGCGTAAAGCTCTTCCGAATCCGCTAATTCGACGAGTTTCCCGAGATACATGACGCCCACCCGGTCGCTGATGTACTCAACCACACTCAAGTCGTGCGCGATAAACAGGTAGGTCAGTCCAAATTCCTGTTGCAGGTCCTTCAACAGGTTGAGCACCTGCGACTGGATGGAAACGTCCAACGCGGAGACCGGCTCGTCTCCCACGACGAACTTCGGACGGAGCGCCAGGGCGCGCGCGATGCCGATCCGTTGGCGCTGTCCACCGCTGAATTCGTGGGGATAGCGGCGCACATACTCCTTGCGCAAACCCACCACCGAAAGGAAGTACTGCACGATTTCTTCGCGTTCCTTCCGATTTTTCATGCCATGGACCATCAGACCTTCTCCGATGATGTCGCCGACCGGCATGCGGGGATTCAACGACCCATACGGGTCTTGAAAAATGATCTGTAGATCCTTACGCGTGCGTTTCATCTCATCGCGCGGCAGATCGAGAATGTTCTTGCCTTCAAAGATCACTTCGCCCGCGAGGGGCTTGAGAAGACGGATGATCGATCGTCCGATGGTGGTCTTGCCACAGCCGGATTCGCCCACGAGTCCCAGCGTTTCGCCCCGTTTAATGGCAAACGACACATCGTCGACCGCCTTAACCCATCCGACTCGGCGCCGCATGATGCCGCCCACGACGGGATAGTACGTCTTCAGATGTCGAACATCCATCAGGATGTCATCATCCGGGCCGGGCGTCGATTGCAACGGCTTGTGACCGTTTTCTTCCTGCATGTGGTTTCCGTCTCGCTCTCTGATTTGAATCTTTATCCGGTCAGACTAATACAGCCAGCAGAAAACTTTGCGGCCGTCATCCAGCGTTTTAAGCTCCGGCATGGTAGCGCACACGTCCATGGCATAGGGACAGCGGGGAGCGAAGGGGCAACCTGTCGGCATATTCAATGGATTGGGAACTGCGCCCGCAATGACGTTGAGTCGTTGATTGCGCGACCCAAGCGAAGGCATCGAGGCCAGCAGGCCCTTCGTGTACGGGTGTTTGGGGTCTTTGATGATCTGTTCGACCGTGGCCTGCTCCATGACTTTTCCGCCGTACATGACGACGACGTCCTCGGACATTTCGGCCACCACACCCAGGTCGTGGGTAATGAGCAACACCGCGGTGTTCACATCCCGACGCAGGTCTTTCACCAATTCCAGAATCTGCGCCTGAATTGTAACGTCCAGCGCCGTCGTCGGCTCGTCCAGAATCAAGAGGTCCGGCTCGTTCGCCAGAGCCATGGCGATCATGACGCGTTGACGCATACCACCACTGAGGTTATGGGGATAGTCCCGTACCCGCCGCTCGGGCACCGGGATACCTACTCTCTTGAAGAGTTCGACCGTCCGGTTCATCGCCTCCCGCCGGCTGACGTCGCGGTGTACCCGAATCACTTCGGCAACCTGGTCGCCGACCGTGTAGACGGGATTGAGAGCGCTCATCGGTTCCTGGAAGACCATCGAGATGTCATCCCCCCGAATGTGCTGCATTTCCCGTTCGGAGTATTTGGTTAGGTCCTTGCCCCGGAATAAGATCCTTCCGCCGGCAATCCATCCCGGAGGATCGATAAGTCTCATGATGGAAAGCGACGTCACACTCTTTCCTGACCCCGATTCACCCACGATGCCGATACTCGACCCGGGAGCAATATCAAAACTGACGCCGTCTACCGCTTTGACAGTACCGTCCATGGTCCGGAAGTGAACGCGCAGATCCTGCACCTCCAGCATCTTTCCGTTCGACGACTCGCCATCATGCTGCGACGCGCGCGAGGCGGCGCCGGGCGCCGGCCTTGCCCCTGTCTCCAATACCCTCTCCTCTTATGTGGGCGAACGAACTGACCCGGTATAAACCGGGTCAGCTGAACGCTTTACTGCGATCGGTTGGGTCGAACAACCATCTAGCGCCGAGAGCGGACATCGAGCGCGTCTCGTAGTCCGTCCCCCATGAAGTTGATAGCGAGCGTGGTGATCAAAAGGAAAAGTCCCGGGAAAAGCGCCCACCACCAGTTACCCTCTCCGAAGTAGTCTTGGGAGTTGGCGAGAGACAGTCCCCAACTCACAGTGGGAGACTTGATGCCGACCCCGAGAAAGTCGATGGCGGCTTCCGCGCCGATAAACCCTGCGACAGCCAAGGTGGTGGCCACGATCACAGGACTCATGGCGTTCGGAAGAATATGCCGAAACATGATTCGAGTGTCGGATACGCCCACCGCGCGCGCCGCCTCGGTAAACTCCTGCTGCCGGTACGTGAGGTAATATCCTCTCACCAGGCGCGCGGCCCCAGGCCAACTGAGAACCCCAAAGATCAAAACGATCAACCACATGCTGCCTTTGCTGAGGTAGAAACTCAGCAGGATGAGCAAGGGCAGGAAAGGCAGTGTAAGGAATACGTCGGTGATACGCATGACCACGGCGTCTATCCAACCGCCGAAATAGCCCGCGGTCGCGCCCGCGATAATGCCGATAAGCATTGTCAACGCGGCCGAGATCAACCCCACCGCGAGGGACACGCGCGCGCCGTATGTAATCCACATGAGAAGTGAGTGGCCGTTCGCATCCGAGCCCATGATGTAGCGCCAGTCACTGGCGCCAGGGTAGGTCAGACGGGGCGGGATGTTGCTCGCCAGATAATTCCAATTGAGATAATCTTCCGGTGAGATAAGCGGTGCAAAAATGCCCATCAACGTCAGCAGAAGTAACGTGACGGCTCCAGCCATCGCCAGCCTATGCCGTCGGAACCGACGGAAGATGAGTTGGCCTTGCCCGAGCTGGACCAAAGTAACTTCGTTGTCCTTTTCGAGATACCTGTTTGCAGCGGTCGACGGCCCGGCTATGGGGGTCGGCATCTCTTCCGACAGAACAGCCTGTTGGTTTTGTTGTGGGTCAATCACTCGAAACCCTCCTGCAGGCCTAATCGTATCGAATGCGCGGATCAATCCACGCGTACGCGAGGTCGGTTAATAGATTTGCCATCAGTACTGCCAGTGCGCCGATCATTGACAGAGCCTGGATCACCGGGTAATCACTCGACGTGATGGCGGTGATGTAGTAGTAACCCAATCCGCCCCAGCTGAAAATCGTCTCGGTAATAATCGCACCGCCGAGCAATGCCGGCAGGTACAGCCCGATGTTGGTGATAATCGGCAGGAGCGCGTTTCGGAAAGCGTGCTTGAAGATCACCACGCGCGGGCTCAATCCCTTGGCGCGTGCCGTGCGAATGTAATCCTGACGAATTACTTCGAGCATGGAGCTACGCATGAACCGGCTGTCGCCGGCTACCCCCGTGACCATCAACACGGTCATGGGGAGCAGCAAATGACGTAACAGGTCTCCCAACAACAGTCCGGGTTGATGCTGAAGCATCACAAACCAGTCGTGCGACCAAAAAATCGGAATCGTCACGTCCT
>DAINCT010000004.1:0-220 GCA_036732245.1 Chloroflexota bacterium
AGGCCTGGGGGTGTGTCATACATACGTGCATGATGACGCGGACCTCGCCATGGCACTGGACATCGTAGACAACGCCAAAACCCGCCGGCCCTCGGTCTGCAATACCCTGGACACGGTTCTGGTGCATGCTTCCGTGGCAACGTCTTTCATCCCACAATTGGCGCGTCGCTGGGCCATTCCGCCGGTCGAGATCCGTGGTTGCCCTCGAACAGTTGAGATT
>DAINCT010000004.1:230-25595 GCA_036732245.1 Chloroflexota bacterium
GCGATGCTCCGGGTGCGTGGCGGCCCGCCGATCCGGACGATTTTGGACGAGAGTTTCTTGCCTTGCGCGCAGCGGTCAAGGTCGTGGACTCTTTGCAGGACGCTATCGAGCATATCCGGACATACGGCAGCGGTCACTCCGAAGCAATCGTGACCGATGGCTATCAGGCTTCCATGGACTTCGTGAACGCCATCGATGCGGCGGTAGTGTACGTCAATGCCAGCACAGGCTTCACGGACGGAGCAGAGTTCGGGTTAGGGGCCGAAATCGGTATCTCGACTCAGAAATTCCACGCCCGGGGACCGCTCGGCCTGCGCGAACTGACGTCGTACAAGTGGATAGGTCTGGGCAGCGGCCAGATCAGGCCGTGACTCACGGGACGACCTGCACCACGGTTCCCAAACTCGTCCACGAGAATAGCTGCTGGGCAATGTTGGGCGGCACGTTGATACAGCCATGGGTGCCGGTGTAATTGCTTCCTGGAGTGCCGATCTGGCTATTCGTCCCGGGGCCAAAGGCTGATCGCCACGGCGCATCGTGAATGAAATAACCGCCATCGCGGAACAACATGGCATATGCGACTTTCGACGGCGCGTAGTAAAACGGCGAACTTTTCGGCCACGGGCTGTGGAACGTGAACGGATGCAACTTCGCCATGATGTGGTACACGCCTGTCGGCGTGGGTAACGCACGGTTTCCGGTTGTCACCAGTGAGGTCACAACCAACTTATTACCGTCATACGCCCAAAGCTTTTGCTGGCTGAGCGACACCAACACGCGCCGGTAATCCAGCACAAAATCTCTCCAGCCAGTCACCTGCGAGTGACCGTATTGGTCGATCGCACGAATAAATACTTCGTATGAACCGGATGGGGCCGCGTTGCCACGAGCGTCCTTTCCATCCCATGACACGGTCGTCTGCTGGTCTTTTCGAAGGCCGGAAAGCGAGTACATCCGAATAAGGCTGCCATCGTTCTGACGGTACACCCCGACCCGGACCGATGGGGCCGGACGCGTAACGGCGAACGATACGGTCAGATGGTCGAACTGCGGGTCGAGTTGGAAGCGATTGAAGCTCACGTGTGCCAGCCCCGGCGGGGTTACGTCGACGTGCACCGGGAAAGTCGAGGTACTGCCCCAATTGCCCACATGATCGATGGCCCTCACATGAAAATAGTAGGTCCCGGTATTGAGGCCATTTAGCGTCACTGAGGTCGTGTCGGTGCGAACTTCCGCGCGCGGGCTGCCCTTCGGATTGGTGTCCATCCGGTACGAGTAGCCGGCGACGCCGGAACCCGAATCGGTTGCCTGCCATCCAAATTGCAACGTGGAGCTGTGATAGGTCTTGCTCGAGACCGGATTCGTGCTGGAGTCAACCTGCGTCACTACCGGCGAGGTGGAATCGACATAGATTGGGCCGATCCACCGGACCCAGGGGCTCACGCCCTGCTTATTGTGTAAACGAGCCTGCAAGTGGTACGCACCATCTGCGAGTCGGAGCCGGATAGCGCCCGACCCAGTGGCAACACACGCCGTACAATTCGCCGCGACCTGACCAGGTGGCAACAGGACCTGCGTCGGTGCATTCTTAAATTTCACGCCTTGCTTCCGCACTTCGACGTCGACACCCGCGGCGACGCCCGCTTTCACGGCTCGCAGGTCGAGCAACGGTGAGTTGGTCCACCCTCCCGACTGAAGAGGTGTCCCTGCCGCGCTGACATGCAAACGAGGCGCCGGTAGGACAACAGGCACCCCTGCGGTCATGTGCCGATACACCAGTAGACCGGCGGCAGCGCCGCCCACTAACAAGACGAAGGCTACTAAATATCGCATCGAACTCCACATGTTGATCTACATCTAGACGCTACTCAGGTATTGTGCACGTTCCAGACCACCGATGTACACCGTCGGAAGGACATTGCGGGGACAGCTGACACCCGGTATCCGCGGTCGCTTTGTCTCGTGCGGCAGTATCGTGCATAGTCGAAGAGGGGAATGGAATGCGAGGGCTCCTTGAGCCCGAGTTTCGTAATTGCTGAGTAGGAAGGAACTTTCGCCGAGTGCAGGGCTCTACGGTCCTGATCGTCGACGACGACGCACAGATTCGTGATGTGCTGTACGAGTTGCTGCTGGAAGAGGGGTACCGTCCTATAACGGTATCTGACGGTCGAGAGGCTATCGACTACCTACAGGAAGCGGGTCAGCTTCCAGACGCCATGTTGCTCGATCTGGCGATGCCGGAGATCGATGGATATGGCGTGCTGGAGCATCTTCGCCGCAGTCTGCTGCACGAGTTCCCTGTTTTGATCGTCAGTGCACAGCGTCCGGATCGAGCAGTGTTGAAAGCGCTCGACTCGGAACTACGAGATTTCATCGCAAAGCCCTTCGAATTGGAAGAGTTGATCATCCGCCTGGAGCGGCTCGTCGCGCGCTCTCCGCGGCTCTCACTTTCACCCAGCGGCTCACTCCGCGTGTACGGCCTGGGATCGTTGCGCGTGTACCGCGATGACGTCCTCCTGTTCGACGAGAGTTGGCGAAACAAACCCGCAAAGACGATTTTTAAGCTGCTGTTCGCGTCACGCGGCCAGCGCTATCCCAAGGATGTCTTGCTCGAGGAACTCTGGCCCGAGGCCGACCCGGATATCGCCTCTAACCGGCTCCGCGTGGCGGTACACGAACTACGCAAGACACTGGGCGAAGGGAGTCGCAAGAAAAGCGTACGGACCCACATCGCCCAGCAAGAAGGGTCCTATTACTTCGATACGGCTGTATCGTACTGGAGCGATGTACGGGAATTTGAGGAACAAATCGAACAAGGGCGCGCACTTGCCGAGGCCGGCAAGATCGACCAGGCGCTGCAAGCGTATCGGCGAGCCGAGGTGCTGTATGGCGGAGACTTCCTGCGGGATGACCCGTTTTTTGAGTGGACCGTTTCCACCCGGGAACGATTGCGCGAAGCGCACCTTCGAGGGCTGAGTGACGCTGCGCGCATCCACGCGCAGATCGGTGAACCCGACGAGGCAGCGGGATTCTGCCGCAAGATTCTACGTGTTGAGCCGTGGCGGGAAGAAGTCTACCGGCGGCTCATGACGTATCTCGCAGCATCCGGTAGACCACACGAGGCGCTGCGCGCGTTCGAGGAATGCCGACGCGCGCTGTATGCCGAGATCGAAGCCGAACCCGCTCCCGATACAGTCCGCTTGCGGGACGCGATAGCACGCGGCGAATCTGGTGCGCCAACCGAGGACGCACGCAGCCACACCCTATAGACGCGCATTTCGGTCGACTAGACCGCGAAGGCCGCCTAAACATGGGCGCCAGACGCGGACGCGCGTGCACGTACTCCTTTTCCATCGGAATTATGCACGTTCGGCCCATTGTTTGAGTCGGCTTGGCCGCGTTACGGTAATCCTAAGAGAGAAGACGCCCCACTCAAAGGAAGCGCGACATGTCAATTTCGGTGAGCACGCGCGAGGATCCCGCGCGCGGACCCGGAGCAGTCTCAGAGTTCCAGTTTCACGCTGACATCAACCATCGTGCTGACGTCCCATACCGGGAGGCAGCCGAGAAGTTCCGCGGATTGAGCGAGCAGCATAGACGGCAACTCCTGCTCGGATCCCACTGCCGAACGTACATGCGCAACCAACTGATCTGCAAGCCAGGCGATGAATTGAGCGCGCTCTTTATCATCGGCAAGGGTACAGCTCGCGCGTACAGATTGTCTCCGAAGGGACAGGAAATCACGATCGACACCCTGGTTGCGGGCGGCGTATTCGGGATGCGTCTCGCCAGTCCCGAGTTCCGATCGAACAACTTCGTGGAGTCAACCAGCGACGAAACCGTCGTACACAGAATCCCGTTCGACCGGGTGGTCGAGATTATCAAATCCGATCCCAGTGTTGCCGTATCAGTGCTGCGCCTGGCCTACGATTGCCTGGATGACGCTCAGGACCGTCTGGCGGATCTGGCGCTCTACGACGTCAAGACTCGGCTCGCGCACACTCTGGCTCGGCTCGCTACGAGCCGAGCATCCGAAACAGTGCACGCGACGCACCGCGAACTTGCCTGGATGGTAGGAACCCGGCCGGAAGAGGTGACAAAAGCGCTCCGTCATCTGCGCGACGCCGGCCTTGTGACTTACGAACCCCGGCACTCCGGCATCACAATTCCCAACGCGCCAGTGCTCGCGGCCTACGGCGACGAGTCGGCTTAAACGATCCGTCGTCCGGTGTCCCGCGCCGACGGTTGGGCTCTGAGCTTCCGCATCTGGTCAACGGCGAGCCAGGCCAACCCGCAGATGATGAGGTAGCCGACAGCCGGCCAGTCACCTACCTGTACGCCGGTTTGAGGTTGGACACTCGCCACACCCGGCCATGCCGTCAGCACGTACAGTCGATTGGTCACCTGATCGGTCGTGTTGGCCCCGATCATGAAAAAGAGAATTCGACTCAGAAATAGCGCAACCGCCGAGCCAAGTACGATCTGAAGCGACGTCCGGAGTGCGTCGAATCGAGGAGCCGGCGGGGCCTGTCGAAGCGTCTGCACCCACTTCGGATGGTGTTCCCGCGCCCAATCGGACCGAACCCAGCCTTGTGTGATCGCCCGAAAGGAGTGCCTGGTTTTTCGGTCTCCCGTGGCCAGATAGAGGTGACCGAGAAACGCGCCCAGTGCCAGATACGCCAACAACGTGTGGATGGTGTTGGAGCGGCTCACTAGATCGGATGGGAATCGTCGGTTTTGCCAGATGATGAAGCCGGTGACACTGAAGACCAAGACCGACCAGGCGATAAATATGGCGTTCAACTTCTGGCCGGCGTTGAAGCGCCCCTGCGGAGGGGTAGAGATTCCAAAGAGGCGCAAAACGGGAAATGGTACCAGCCATCGCAGGTCATCGCTATCCCACGCGTCGACCGCGGCGACGTCCTCCGCCAGGCTGCGGCGATCACCCGCTAGCGCAACTACCGCAGGACCAAAAAAGAAGAAAAACGCGGATGACAGGTGAATCTCTCGCAGCAGCGCTCGATGGCCGAACCACGACTCTACCGCCGGAATCGACAAAGCAAACCCGGTGATCAAGAGAGTGAGGAAACTGACTGCCTGTACCCAGTGAACGCCGCGCTCGGTGCGTGTGAACCGCGCCACGCGATCCGGTGAGGCCGGGCGAAGTGCCGGCGCAACTCCGCCTCGCGGGCTCGCAACGCTTGTTTCAGAGGTCATCGTTTCGAGCTTAGGCGCCGTTACTGTGGCCGATGTAGGCGTCGCGGTCGTATCCGTTCAGCTCCCAATAGCCATCAACAGGCGCCGGAATCAACTCAATGCGATTCACCCACTTGATGAACTTGTACCCGTACATTCCTGGGACTACGAGCCGCAGCGGTGCGCCCTGTGCACGTGACAGCGGCTGATCCATGATCTTATATGCAAGCAAGACGTCGGGCTGCCGAGCTTGCTGCATCGTGAGGCTCTCGGTGTACACACCGTCGAACGAATAAAACTTCACGGCGTGTGCGCCGGCGCTGGGTTGGACGCGGTCGAGGAGTGCCGAAAGCCGGATTCCCTGCCACCGAACGTTGTTGACGCTCCAGCCGGTGACACACTGGTAGTAGCGCGTCTCCTTGACGGCGGGTTCACGCAGAATTTCTTCGAGGGACAAGCTGATCGGTTTGTTGACCAGCCCACCCACCTCCAACCGGTATGCCTTTGAATCGACCGTCGGATACCCGGCAGTGACCGTATAGATCGTGAATCCATTGACGGAGGCGGCACCGGGCGCAAAGTTAAAATTGCTCAGGCTGGACGAGACGTTCTTACCCAGAAAAAGTGCGCCGCTACCGACACCCACCATTCCTAGAAAAGCGGCCCGTCCCAGTTTGAAGGTCCGATGCGCCGGTTGGGGCGTCCGCCGGATGGGACCGAGTCCGGCATCGCTGTTCACTGTGTCCATGACCTCACCAATAGAAGGGCTGGCGTTGGGACCGTAAATCGGTCCATACCTCTTACTACGCAGTGTACGCCTGTTCGGTTGCCTGGTGGTTACAGTTCTTACGGAATTATTACGAACGTCTTCGCTACTGGGAACTACTCCCGGACGGCTCGATTGGACAGCCCGCGGGGTGTGTCTCGCCCATCGGGGGCAGGTCGCCCTTGATCATCGCCTCGAGCGCCTCGCGCAGGTACGGCGTGACACGATGACTCTCTTTCTCACCGCCTGCGATTGCGCCCCGGTAGCGCAGGCGACGGTCATGATCGAATACCAGAACTTCCGGAGCAATCGTTGCGCCGACCGCTCGGGCTACAGAGCGGTCCTCATCGAAGAGGTACGGGAAGGGGTAGTGTTTATCCCGTGCTCGGCGACGCATACCGGCAAGTCCATCCTCGGGATATTTCCGGGGATCCCCACAACTGACGGCCACAAAAGATGCTCCCCGGCCGGCGAATTCTATGGCCAATGTGATAAACCGATTCTCCCAGTCTCCGAGGAGCGGGCAATGATTTGCCGACAACAGGATGACCAGAAGTTGCCCTTTCGAGAAGGATTCGAGAGAAAATCGCTCTCCGTCCGTGGCAACCAGATCGAAGATCGGCGCGGGGGCACCGAGCCGGCTCGGGCGCATTGGTTCAGTCCGGGCCATGCTGCTCGTCACGCACTCCGACGCGCGTTTCCTGTCGCACTGAAAACTCTTGAAGGAGGAGTCGAAACGCCAACGCCGTCTTGGTCAGCCGCTTGTCCTTGTGATGCAGGAGCAACAGTCGCCGCTGCATTTTTAGCGTGGGTACTTCGGCGGCACAGAGCCTCCCACTCGCCATTTCCGCTTCGACGCTGTATCGTGATGCAATTGAAATACCCAGATTCGCGGCCACTGCTTGCTTGATCGCCTCTGTACTCCCCAGTTGCATGGAGTCTGCCGGCTCGATCCCGAGCTGCCCCAAACGTTCTTCCATCAATTCCTGCGTTCCGGAACCCGGTTCCCGCACCAAAAAGGTCTCGCGTCGCAGTTCACCGGGATATACGACCCCTTCTCGGGCAAAACGGTGCGCCGGTGAGACGATGACCACCAATTCATCGTCGAGATATGGCTCGGCTACCAAAAGGGGCTCGGCCACGGGGCCTGCGACTAATCCGAAATCGAGTTCGTTGTGCACAAGTCGCTCGATGGTGTGTCGCTTATTACCGACTCGAAGTGAGACTTTGATGCCAGGATGCCGATTGCGAAACTCACCTAACACTTCTGGCAACAGATAGATTCCGATGGTCGCGCTCGCGCCCACCACGAGCAGCCCGCTCTGCAGGCCCTTCAATTCTTCAAGCGCAACCCGGGCCTCCTTCTCCATCAGTGCAGCCCGTTGCACGTATCCCAACAGCGTGCGGCCCGAGTCGGTGAGATAGAGTCGCCGACCGACACGTTCGAACAGCGGCGTGCCATACTCCCGTTCCAGCGCCTTGATATGAAACGTTACACCCGGCTGGCTGATGGAGAGTTCTTCCGCTGCGCGCGAGAAACTCATGTGACCGGCCACTGCCTGAAAAACGCGAACTCGTTGTTCTAGCATTAAATTCACTTATGACGGCGGACAATTTATTTGCGGTTCGTTAATTGATTATAGGGAAGGTCGCGCCGAGCGCGGACGGGCGCCGAGCGGGGTGATAGATACGTTTGTCGGTAGTCCGGTCGGTGGGTGACGTTGTGCGCACGAGGTCGAGCATGAGGTTCGATGCCACGACGGCGTTACCCGAATTCCCAGAGGTCGGGGCAATGCAGGGATTGCCCGACGTGTCGATCCGCCTCTGCTTTCAGATGCACCGCGTCTAAAAGGGCGCAATCTGAACAGTCACGACAAATTAACTTCGCATCAATTATTTTATCGTTTCCAATCAGAAACCTATATTTGACTTATAGAAGATGTGGCATTAGTGTGAAGTTGTGAGGTCAAAAATCAAGCGAGGAGGTGGTGGCTATCGCTATCGACCAAATTGAAAATGTGATCGATCGTTTGACGAAAGACCAGACATTCCGGCGCAAGTACTGTCAAGATCCGGACGGGACGTTGGCCGAATATCTGACTCCGACTGAAATCCGCGCAGTCAAATCGGGCGACGGTCAGCTACTCGGGCAACTTGGCAAGTCACGTCGCTGGCAAGAGTTGGCCGCAGGTCTGTGCGGTCCTGACCCAGGCCCGTAACGCGCGTCGCGAAAGCCTCAAGCCCGGGAGGTGTGCCGGCCGGCACTCGTCCCTAACCCGTGGGCGGCGCAGTTATAGCCTTGATCCGGCTTCAAGGTAGCCGTCCTGTGGCACCCCGCATGTTTTACGCCAACGCCTACCGCCGATCGCGGTACACGCCCCAGAGCGGTTCGGGTACCAGTTCCTTGATGGCATTCATGACGCGGTCGCGAGCCCATCGGTCTCGCGCTTCGCGTGCCACGCCGGCCGGGACTTGCAAGCTGAACGGATCACCAAAATTCGCCACCAAACGATCGTGTTCTTCGTACAACCCGGCTGGAAGAATACGAACTCCAGTCGCCGCCAGCAGGAGAAGGAACATTCCGGCTCCTTCGCGTGCGTGCAGGAGTTCTGGCGTTGATCCCACGGTCCCCTCGGGCATCAAACCCAGAATGGAGCCGCGTTTGGCCTCCGCAGCCGAGGCGCGCAACGCGCCGGCCCGGGCGGCGGCGGGAGCATCGGTAGGCGGCATCGCGATGATGCCGTACGTGGAGAATGCACGCTCGAACACGACTCGGATCAGGCGTCGAGGAATTTGGATCCCCCAGAGCGAAAAAGCCTCCCACTCCTGAATCGCAATCCAGTGTGTCTCCAGCGTGGTGCGAGTTTGAACGACATGACTGATCAAGATCGCGGGCCACGCCATCCAGAGGCCGGGGCGCTCGTAGTGATTGGCGACGACCACGAACTTTCCATCCTCGGGGATGCGATCGGCACCCCGCACAAGCGGCGGCATGGGCATCTGGCCAAGTACGATGAGCGCGTCGCGCGCCAGGGACCGCTGGCGTCCTAACGCAATCGCCGCACTCCCTCTAAACACGAGTGGAAGACTGACGCGATATCTTGGCCCGTAATCGTACCCGATCATATGGTCGTGAAACCCATCCGGTGTGTCTCCCTAGGGAACCTAAAAGCGCCACGTCACCAGAGCCGAGCCTATTTACGGTAGTCTGTGCAGATACGTAGCCTAGGCTACGAAATTCGCGATCAACACACTAGATTCGGAGACCTCACATCATCTCGCGTTTCATGCTGCCTCGCCTCCATCTCGTCATCTTCGCATTCCTGATGGCGCTCTCGAACATCCCTGTCTTTACCGCGGTCCAGGCATCGCCCGCGCGCCGCCCCTCTGCCCTCACGGTAGCGAATGTCCAGGTCAGTCGCGACTCGGCGCTCGCTCACAGCGAGCCGGCAGTTGCCATTAATCCAGCGAATCCTGACAACCTGATCGCGGGTTCCAAGTTCTTCTCCGATCCCGCGAATTATCGCTTTCGCATCGGCACGTTCTATTCGATGGACGGCGGCCGCACGTGGCATGACTCCGGCATCATCCCTGGATTCGATGAATACGGCACGACATCGGACATCAGTATTGCGTTCTCTCCCAACGGCAGCATCGCTTACGCTGCCGTACTTGCCTGTAATGGCGGCGTCTGTCGCGGCACCGGAAACGGCAGCGGAGTCTATGTCTCGCGTTCGCGTGACGGCGGGGCAACCTGGGAGACGCCGACTCTGGTTTTCGCCGATCCTACGGGTGCGTATTTCAGCGACAAGCCGTGGATCGCTGTGGACGGATCAAAAGGGCGGACGCGCGGCACGGTGTACGTTGCCTGGAACCTCGATGGCAACGTAGCGGGTCTCCCCCGTGATCCCGACAGCGGGGCGGCGATCTTTCATACGTCTCAAGCCGTCAGTGGGGCACCCGGTGGCGTGGTCGTCGCGCGATCCACGGACTACGGGAGTTCCTTCAGCGCACCAGTGACGTTGACGGCATTCGACGCTCAATTCAAGCACTTTGGCCTGGGCGCGACGCCCGCGGTCGGGCCGGATGGCCGTGTCACGATCGTCTACTCAGGCCAGGACGAGGTGAATAAGAAGACGGTCTACTCCCTCCAATACGTGACCTCCAAAAACAGAGGCGTCACTTTTTCCACGCCACGTCCGGCCGTTTCCCAGGTCGTGCCCCTGCCGGACAAGCTTCCAAACAGCACATTTCGAAACTTTAGTCTGCCCGCGTTCGCAGTTTCGCCGAGGGACGGATCGATGATCGTGGCGTGGGCAGACATGCGCAACGGCGATGCCGATATCTATGAGAGCCGCTCCACGGACCAGGGGAAATCATGGTCGGCGCCTTTTCGGGTCAATCACGACCGCCTCCGCGACGGGAAGGACCAGTTTCAGCCGGCCCTGGCCGTTGCGCCAAACGGCACCTTCACCTGTTCATGGTTCGACCGTCGCCGCGATCCCAAGGACCACAATATCGACGTCTACATCGCCCAGAGTCTAGACGACGGCGCAACCTTCGGGCACAATTATCGAGTCACCCAACATTCGTGGGATCCCGCGATCGACGCTCCGCACGCCGACGGCAAAGCGTCGACCACTTTTATTGGCGATTACCAGGCGCTGGCCGTGAGCAATTCCACGGTGCATCCGCTCTGGAATGACACGCAGAACGGCAAGAGTCAGGAAATCCGCACCGCGATTGTGTCGGTGCAGCTACTCGTTCGCCGGTAGCAAAGTGTAGGCGCGGATTCGTCCGAGGACGGCTAAGCGGTTATACCCCGTCATTTGACAGTTCTCGGATCGCGCGGTCGTACACGATTTTTGCCGTCACGACGTCCTCGACTGCGATACCAACCGACTTGAAGAGCGTGATCTCATCGGGTGATTGCCGTCCAAGAGTTGGGTCAAGCACAACTTCTCCCAACTCCGCCACGATAGTGCCGGCGCGAACATCTCCCGATTCCGACTCACCGGCCTCCCGGGAGTCTACATAGAGCCGGGCACGTTGGACGGCGGTGTCATCCAGTTCCCGCCATGTCGGACGAGTGGCGCCCACCGCATTGATGTGCGTGCCGGGCGATAGCCATGCACCCTCCAGTACCGGAGTCTCAGAGGAGGTCACGGTCACGACGATATCAGCTCCTCGAACTGTTTCCTCCGCTGTCTGCATTGCACGCACGTGGTGCGCTCGAGCAAACGCCGGCGCCCCACGCGGGCTCCATACTCGGACCTCGTCGAAATCGCGCACGAGTCGCAGGGCCTCCAGGTGACTGCGCGCCTGGACGCCGGAGCCGAGGATTGCCAAAACGGATGCATCCTCCCGCGCCAAACAGCCTGTTGCGACTGCTGAGGCGGCGGCGGTGCGCATCTCCGTGATGAGCGTGCCGTCCATAGTCACCAACGGCTCTCCAGTTTCCGGCTTGAAAAGCATGATGGTAGCCAGGTGTGTAGGAATGCCGGTGTTACCCGGATAGAAGGTGACGAGCTTCACTCCCAGCGAACCGGCATAGGCCGGCATTACACCCAGAAAGCCACCGTGTTCGGCGACGGCCACGACACTTCGCACCGGCTGCACTACGTTACCGCTAGAAAACTCCGCCAGGGCAGGGGCCATTGCCGCGATTACGTCTTCCATGCGAAGTAACCGTCGCACTGCCTCGTCATCGAGAAACATGCTAACTCTCCTTCGCGGCGACATCCCACAATGCCGCGGGTTCATTTTTGCTGCAAATCGGCGTGCAATCCGAACGCCCGCCATTCCGGTTCGTATAATTGTCGGCGGAGTTCTGCACGAATGCCAAGAGTCGGCTCTTACGCAGGGTGATAGCTCGGGTTGGTACACCGGCGCGGTACTGATGTTAAACGGTAGAGGGGAAGTAGAGCCATATGAAGACCTTTGGACGCCTCATCGCTGGTACGATCGGGCTGCTCGCGCTCAATGGAGGCCAGGCGACCGCTGCCGCTCCGCTGCAAACTATCGCACTACGGGTAAATAACCTTCGGCCAGGCTACACTATCGCGAATGCCGGCTATATGTCGGAAGCCGCGCTCGCGTCGCAGTACCACGTGAATTTCGGCCAGCTGAAGTACTACGGTTGGACGTCAAGTTATGACGCTCTGTATGTGCGGCGGGACACCGCTGGACTGGGCGAGGTGGGGAATAAATTGGACCAGTACAGTAGCGCCGTCGGCGCGCACTGGGGATATCGAGTGGCGGTGCAGAACACGCTGTGCTGTGGCAAGTATCACGCGTTTACCTTGCCGCTGATCGGGCAGGAAAGCACGGGCTTTCTCGCGAGCACCGGTACACGCGGCTTTGTCGGTGTGAAGTTCCGGGAAGGGAAGTATGTGGTTGGAGTATCCATTTTGCCGGGGACCAAACAGGCTTCTCTGCTCCTTCTCGCGCGCCTCGTTGATCAACGCGTCCGGTTGTGGGGATAACCCGGCCCGTCAGTCAAGCAAGACAATGCTCTGCCCGTCCTCCCTCATCTTCGTTCCCAAGCCTTCGCCGTGCGGCGATCCCGGCATGAACTTTGCAATCTGACGAATAGGTCGTCGTCTTCGTGAGTGGGAACAAAGAGGTTTCGTCGCTATGAAAGGTCGAATTGGCACGTTGCTGTGCGCCCTTGCCTTACTGCTCGCCGGTTCTACAACGCTCCATACGCCGGGCCGCGCCCAGGCAGCAGGCACTCATTTCTATTCGGGTAAACGAATTACCATCTCACTCTCACGCCAGAGACTGCGTGCCTGGGTTGGGAACAAGGTGCTGCTGGTGACGCCTGTAACCACCGGCAATGCGACGCTGCCAACTCCGGTTGGTCACTTCCAAATCTTCGAGAAGAGGAGCCCCTATACGTTCGTGTCGCCGTGGCCGCGAAGTTCGTCAAAGTGGTACCCCACGTCGCAGGTAAGTTTTGCCCTCGAGTTTCTCGGAGGCGGATACTTTATTCATGACGCTCCGTGGCGAGGCGTGTTCGGCAAGGGCAGTAATTCCGGTTCGCAGCCGGGAACCAACTACGGCGGCACGCACGGTTGTGTCAACGTTCCATACAACGCTGCCAGGTGGTTGTACTACTGGGCAGACATGGGAACGCCTGTTCACATCGTGCGGTAGAAGTGTTCGCTTGGCGAGCCTGCTCCGAGATCGTCCGGACCAAGCGCCGGCGCTACCAGTGGAACTGGCGTCGCAGAAACTGATCGCTGAACTGTAGGATCACCGGCGAGCCATGCGGACATGCCGCCGGCGACGCGGTATCAGCCAGTAGACTGATGAGTTCTGCGCACTGCGCCGGCGACAGAGGTTTTCCGCGGCGGGTTGCGCTCCGGCACGCGATCGAGGTGAGGAGACGGTGCTGCCAATCGGACCCGTCATCCAGCGCCATATCGAGCAGGTCGTCTATCACGAGCCCGAGATCGTTCGTCTCAGGAATGACAGGCACGCTCCGAATGAGAAACGACCGCCCCCCAAACCACTCGCAGGCGAACCCGAGAGCGGCAAGCTCGGGCAGTCGTGGCTCGAGGCGTTCGATCTGCCGGCTCGTCAGCTCGATCTGCAGAGGCTCCAGCAGAAGTTGTCCCGCTCGTCCCTCGCTGTGACGCCTGACCAATAGCTCGTAGATGGCACGTTCGTGCGCTCGATGTTGATCAACGAGATAGAGGCCGCGCGCGTTTTCTATCAAGATCAAGGATCCGTGCACCTGACCGATTACGTGCATCGTTCGCAGCCACTCTCCGCTTGCGAGGTTCCACTCGGCTCCGCTTTCGGCCACCATTCGAGGGAGCTCCGCCTGCTCCATCCCGAGAGTGAAATCTCGATCACCGAGCGGAGATCCGACCGTACGGCCCAGTAGACTGCGCACTGACTCTCGCAAGACACCAGCGATTGCCGCTTCGTTCTCGACTCGTACTTCCGCCTTGCTGGGATGCACGTTGACATCGACCCGGTGCTGCGGTATCCGCAGTGAAAGCAGTGCCACCGGATGGCGGCCTCGGGGCAAGAGCGGTCGATACCCTTCCTCAAACGCGGCGAGCAGCGCCCGACTCTGCACACAACGCTGGTTCACCAGCAACGTCACGTGGTGCCTGCTACTGCGTGTTGCCTGGATGCCTGTCACGAACCCAGACCACTCGGCTTCGCCGGAAAACGCAGGTCCCAGAGGCAGCATGGCGGAAGCCAGCGTGGCTCCCAGGACTTCACCCAGGGCGTGCTCGAGTCCGAGTCCGGAGGTGTGAAATGAAGGATGGCCGTCCAGTGCCAGATGGAAGCGGACCAATGGGTGTGCCAGCGCGTAGCGGCGCAACACCTGGCCGATCTGTGCGGATTCAGCCCGCGCGTTCGTGACGAACTTCAAGCGCGGTGGTGTGTTCGCGAAGAGGTTGCGCACGGTGATCGTCGTACCACGCGGGCGAGGGTTGAAGTGTCTCCTCACCTGCTCACCGTATCGGAGCTCGATGTTGACCGCGGCGGAGTCTTGAGCTGCCGTTAGAATCGTCATTTCGCTAACGGCGGCAATGGAAGGGAGCGCTTCACCTCGAAAGCCAAGACTGGAGATGTCCAGCAAATCGTGTACATCTCGAATCTTGCTGGTGGCATGATGACGAAGCGCGAGATCCACCTGATCAGCCGGCACACCCGCACCATCATCAGCCACGCGGATGGAGCGTAGACCGCCTCCACGAATATCGACCCGTATCTCGCGGGCCCCTGCGTCGAGCGCATTGTCCACGAGTTCGCGCACTACAGAGACGGGTCGTTCGACTACCTCTCCTGCAGCAATGCGTTCCACCACGTCAGGGGGAAGGATTTGGATGGAAGCATGAGGTCGGGCCAGGGAGACCAGTCCGCCGGGCTGCGCCATGTTGGAGTCAACCGACACGGACCGTTAGCTCCCGACGTACAGAATTCGTTCGCAGTTCGTGCAGGAGACGAGTGCTCCAGCCCGGGCGTGTTGCACGTCCTTTTGCGGAATGTTCACCCGGCACCACTGGCAGACTCCGTTGCGCACCACCGATACGGCATGCCCTGATTGGGACCGCAAGCGCGAATAGACGCTCACTGTTTGGGGATTCACGTCCGCGACCGCCGACTCCCGCTCCGCCTTAAGCTGCGTCAAACGTTCAGCCAATTCGGCTTCCCGTCGCTCGAACGCCGGTCGCTCCGACTCCCATCCAGCACGCGTGTCGCGCGCTCCTTCGTCACTGGCGGCTATCTCTTCGGCGAACGCCTCGGCATGCTCCATGGCTTCCAGCACTCGTTGTTCCAGCTCGTCGCGCCGCACCCCGTAGTTCGTCAATTCACGTTCGAGCGAGCCTAACTCGCGCGGATCGACGATTTGCCCCGAGTACATTCGAGTATTGTCACGCTTGATCTTAGCTTCCACATCCGACAACTCAGCCTCCAACTGGCGCTGGTGCAGGGCCGCGGCGCGTTCGTTTTCCCGGAGGCGAACGACACGGGCCTCGGCCGCATCGAGTTCGGGGTTTCTCAGCCGGCGACGACGAGCTTCAGCGATAGCCGATTCAGTCTGTTCGATTTCGGTGTCCAGCTGTTCAAGACGGAGCACCTGAGCAGGAATGGACATGTGGGCTTCCTTCTGGCGGGAGGTGTACCGCCAGTATGGCAGTGGTTGTCATAAGGTGTCTAACCAGTTGTAGCCTGCCACGGTACGACGCTTCCGGCCATGCCCCGTGCGCGAGTCGCAGGTGCTCTCACCGGTCGTCGGGTTCGAGACCATGTAGTCAAACGAAATAGAGGCGACACCCATTGCATGGGTATCGCCTCCCGACCGCGACCCCGTTGTGGGCCAACCAGTGCGCCCTTCCCCAGATGACGTCGGCCGCGGCAGAGTTCGAGCGCCTCGAGTATTCGGAGCGCGCGACGATGAACGAATGTGGGTCTTACCGGCCCGGAATTCACCGGACAACCTCTCGTGACGCTGTTCACTCTACGGGGTGTACCTGAATCGCGGCTGAGGACAGCGTAAACAATCTCTGAATCGCGGGGTGTACCCGAATCCGCGCGTTCATGAAAAGTTCACTGTGGCGCAATGCATGGGCAAGCTTTGTTCGGTACGGTAGAGGTGCAGGACGTATCAAGGCGGCCGTAAAAGCGCGACAACTGAATAGAGCGAGTGGGCTCAGCACGCAAAGAACCCGCTTACTCCCAAGAGCAAAGGGTGTTGTAACCGCAACACCCTTTGTTTTTGTCAGGGAGATCCTATGCGTGGAAGCACGGCGAACGGCAACGCCAGGAGGCAGGTAACGCCACCGAAGATCAGCACCGCATTGAACCCGCCGGGCCCTATCAAAAGGCCAGAAATCGCGCTTCCGGCAAATATGGCCGCGCCGAAGCTGGCCGAGGACATCGACATTGCCGTACCGCGGTTCGCATCACTGCTACGAATCGCCAGATCCGTATAGAGACCCGTGATAAATAGGCCCGCCCCGATCCCGGTCAGTGCACCGGAAAGCACAAGCGTGAGGACCGAAGGCGCAAGCGCCAGTATGCCGATCCCGGGGAGCGTAATTGTCAGACCGAAAACCATGGGAAGGAATGCACCTCGTCGGTCCACCAGCAGACCGGTCGGGATGCGTAAGAGCAACACCCCAATGGCATCCGCACTAAAAAAGATTCCTGCGTTCGGGCCGTGCTGTGCCCGCAGGAAGAGCGGCAGGTACGCGATGATGCCACCGAAGTAGATCGCGGCAAGGCCGTTAGCAGCGATTAGGGGAGTCCAGGCTCGATCGAACCCAAACCCACGAGACGGGGTGGAATTCGGAGGCACCCGTGGGACGAAAAACACGGTCACCAGACCGATTGCCGCTGCTACCAGAGCCGGGACAAAAAGGCCGGTTCCACCGTAACGCCCATACAGGATCAACCCGATCGGCGGTCCGGCAGCGAGGGAGAGCGCATTGAGGGTGCCGACGGCACCCATCGCCATTCCCTGTCGTTGCGGCAGAAGACGAGCCGCCAATGTCATGGAGGCGGGCAAGATCAAGGCGCTTCCCACCCCCTGCAGCCCCCGCAGCGCGGCAACGGGTAGTTCTTCTCGGAACATCAACATACCGGCAGCCGCCAGGAGATAGAGAAGCGCGGCGCTTCGGAGAAAGAGGTTCGCGCCGTGCCGATTGAGCGCGGGACCCAGCGCCAGCATGATCAGAACGCCAACGATGTTTCCCAGACCGACTTCGAAGCCAATGCGATCCTGCGCCGCGCCGAGATCCCGAAGGTAGAGTGGCAGCGCCGAAGCAGTCAGGTAGTAGCCCAGTTGGGTAACTCCCAGTATCCCGCCAATGAGCAGTAACGACCGCCACTCACCCCCGCGAGTGGTGCACTGAATCGGCTCGTCTTCGTCGCGCGCGCTATCCACCACGGCAGTGTACACGGCTCCGCCGCGGAACCCTACGGCCCCAATCAACACGCTCAGTCGTGTGATAGGGTGCGGTATGCGCTGCGAAAGGAACATCGCGGACGCTCATTTGAAACGGAGGGTGCGCCATGTCCCTGACCGTCGACCAGCGCCGAAGCCGGGTCCGAAATCGAGTTGAAGAACTGCGTTTCTGGATCGTGCGAACGGCGATCGACTTGAACGATTGGCGGTTCGAGGGGCAGTCCCTGGGGCTCGGAGAAGCGTGGCCGCGGCATGACGGGATTGTGACGTTGGAGCATCCGGCAGTCCGCGTCCCCGATGAATGGGCGATTGATGCGTCACGGCTCGATCTCGACGTCGGGGGCGAGGGCCTCGTGCGGATACTCTACACCGCGGGCGAGGTCCAGCCGCTGGGGCTCGACCCGAATCACACCCGGTTCGTCCTGCATGAACGTGAATTCGCGCTGCGCGTGGAAGCCATAGCGCGCTTCCCATTCGGGGCGCCGAATCGCAACCCACGCCTGCAAAGGGCGCGACTGGTTGTGCTCGAATCGGCCGTGGAGCGACTGGTGCGCAGATTGCAATTAATCATCGAGACGGCACGCAGCCTGGCCGGACATGAGGTCGCCTCCCCACTAGTCGCGGTCGCCGAACGCGCGCTTGACTCGCTTCAGTGGCCGAGCGGCACAGAGGAGTACCTGACACGTGTACGCTCCAGCGCCGAGCTGCAGGCTGTCTGGCGGCTTCCTCCGGATAACGAGGCGGCCGACCGGCCTCTGAACGACGAGGAACGGCTAAGTGTTGAACTCGCACTCGAAACGCTGGAGGACGACCTTATCGCCCTGCGCGCGCGATATCCGCGCGCGGGCTCAATTGCGCTCACCGGGCACGCGCATATCGATTTGGCCTGGCTGTGGCCGCTGGAAGAGACGCGCCGCAAGGCTCAGCGCACGTTTTCCACGGTCGTTGAACTCATGGACCTTTACCCCGAGCTCAGGTTCAATCAATCCACCGCGCAGTTATACGCATTCATCGAGCAGGATGATCCGAGTTTGTTTGAACGCATTCAGGAACGAGCGGCGCGCGGTCAATGGGAACCCGTTGGCGGAATGTGGGTCGAGCCGGATACCAACATGGTTGCCGGAGAATCGCTTGTTCGCCAATTGCTCTACGGGCAACGATATTTTCAACATCACTTCGGCGCAATTCACAACGTCTGCTGGTTACCCGACGTCTTCGGATTCACACCGGCTCTGCCCCAACTTCTGAGGCGAGCAGGCATCGACAACTTCTTCACGATCAAGCTCACCTGGTCAGAGACGAACGAATTTCCATACGACCTATTTTGGTGGGAAGGACTGGATGGAAGCCGTGTCCTCGCCCACATGTTCAACAATCCGGGAGGGCAGGATGTCGACACCAGCGGATACAACGCGGATCCAGGCCCGGATGCGTTGGTGGACACCTGGCAGAACTATCGAGGCAAACTCTCCTTCCCGGAGAGTCTGCTCAGTATCGGGTACGGAGACGGAGGCGGTGGCGTCACAACGGAGATGTTGGAGCGTGCGCGGGAACTGGAGAGCTTTCCCGCGCTGCCGGCATCAAGGTTCACCACTGTCCGCGACTTCTACGAGCGCGCTCACGAGTCTGTGGCCGGTACCGATCTACCCGTCTGGCTCGGCGAGCTCTATCTCGAGTTGCATCGAGGCACCCTCACCAGCCAGGGTCTGACCAAGTACTCTCACCGCCGTGGCGAGCGCAATCTGGTGGCGGCCGAGGCGGTGGCCGCCATGCGACACCTGCTCGGCGGTCCCGAACCCACCTCCCTCGAGGACCAATGGCGGATCCTGTTGCGCAACGAATTTCATGATATTCTTCCGGGCTCCGGTATCCGGGAGGTGTATGAGCGCGCAGTCGCCGAAATGGTCGGCGTGACAGGTGAAGCATCTGACGGCATCGACCGCGACTTGCAGTACATCGCTCATGAGATCGTGACACCGGGTGAGCAGGATGGAATCCTGGCCCTTAACCCTGACCTCTCCTCCCGTCCGTTCCGCGTCGAGTTCGATCGGAGGGTGACGGGTGCGCAATCGGTGGATGGAGGCAGCGTTCTCGCCAGCCCGGACTTGGTTCCCGGTCTAGGAGCCCGGACGCTCACCGATACGAGACCGGCGGGGACAGTATCGATATCACCGCAGCATCTCGAAAACCAGTACCTTCACGTGGATGTCGAGCCGGATGGCACGCTCATGCGCGTCTACGACAAGCGCGCCGACCGCGAAGTGCTCGCTGCGCCAGGGAACACCGTATGGGCGTACGTCGACAAGCCGCCGGCGTGGGACGCGTGGGACATCGACGCCGGATACGCTCGAACGGGGGAAGAGCTCGCTGCCAGCGAACCCATCGTCGTGATCGAGGACGGACCGCACCGCGTGGCTATCCGCGTGACCCGAACATTTCGCTCCAGCACGATCACTCAGGATATTCGCCTCTGGTCGAATTCGCCTCGCCTCGACTTCAAGACCACTATCGATTGGCACGAGCGGCGTTGGCTGGTGAAGGCGCGCTTCCCGGTCGCGGTTCGATCTGCCAGAGCATCCTTCGAGACGGCATTCGGACTCATCGAGCGCTCGACTCACCGCAATACCACCTGGGATACCGCTCAGTTCGAAGTCGCGGCACATCGTTTTGTGGATCTTTCGGAACCGGGATTTGGCGTCGCCTTGCTCAACGACGGGAAGTACGGCCACGACGTACAGGGAAGTCAACTGGGTATCAGTCTGCTCCGCTCTCCGATGTACCCCGATCCGCTGTCAGATGAAGGGAGCCAAACGTTTACGTACTCGTTGCTTCCCCACGCGGAAGGACTGGAAGCGAGCAGTGTATTGATGGAGGCAGAGGATCTCAACCGGCCGTTGATCGCCCGGGAGGTGAAAACAGCCGGCGACTCTGAATGGCAGGCGGTTACCCTACGGGGAATGACCCTCGGACTTGGTGCGTTGAAAGTGTTGGAAGACGGCGGAGGACTCGTGCTCCGCACGTACGAACCGTTCGGGGCCCGCGGGCCGATTACCGTACGCCTCTCCGAAGGGTGGTCAATGGACGCCGAGCTTGACCTCTTGGAGAATCCGGAAGGCCCCGCGGAACTCATCTACGGACCGTTCCAGGTCCACTCCTGGCGTTTGCGGCGATCCGGCTAGCGCTCAGGGAGTCACTCGGAACGATCGCAGCATGCGCAGCATCAAGGATCGCATCTCACGATATTTGAGTTCATACGACGCGGTGAGCTGCCACACTGTGCCTTTGTACACAAACCGCACCTGCTCGATCGAAAACTTGCCGGCCAAGCTGTTGAAGTCGGCGTGCACGAGCGCTTCGCGCTGGCCCATGATGACGAGCCAGGCGCTCCGGTGGATGTGACGACCGTTCATCTGCTTCAAGAACGCCACCTGGTTCTGGACCGTCGTCCCGGGCACGGCGACAATGTTGACGTTTGTCGGGAAGCTGCCGATCGACGGGAAGAAGTAATCGACCTGCTGGTTGGCCGTGTTTGGCAAGACGACGTGCTTGAACGAAGACGGTTGACTTATGCTGTACGAATATACGGAACTATGAAACGGCGTCCACGAAATTGAAACACTTGCTAGCGCCAAGGCGCCCAGAAACGGTTGAATAGCCAACTTCCCCATGTCAGATGGTAGAGAGAACCAGGGAAAAGTCGCAACTGATTGTTAACATGTGACCGAACCGGGAAGGGCAAGCTTTCGTGAAGTTCATCGCCATTCCTTCACTCCGGTGGCGTCTCGTCGCGGTAATGTGCCTGGCATACGCTGTGGTCGCGATCTCGAGCGGCTTTGTCGAGTACTATACACAACTGGAAAACCTACACGGACAACTGACGACGCGCGCGCGTAGCGACGCCGCCATACTGGCAGCCGGAGCGGCGGAACCCCTCGACACGAGTCCTTCCAGTGGTCTCTCCCCACTGCAGAATTTCGTCTTCTCGCTGACACGCGCCGACGGGGTCACGTACGCGGCGATTATCGCGAACGGCCAAATCGTTGCCTCCACCATCCCATCCGAGCGCAGGCGCATCGTCCACGTGTCGGACGTATTCGGGTCGACGGCTCGACTGCTGCCGAACGGAAACGTGCAGGGGTTGGCCCCCGTGGCGGGACCAGTGACTGACCTGGGCGTCGCCGAGGTAATTATTTCCGGTTCGTCCGTGCCTCGTGACCTGGCGCGTTCGTTGGTTGGAATTCTGCTCATTCGAATCGCCGGTCTGGTCCTCTTTGTGTTGCTGTCGTTCGCCATCGCCAGTTACATACTTGGCCCACTCCAGGGGCTGGTAGACGCCGCACGAGCCATCCGGCGCGGCAAGATGTCAACTCGTATGCCGGAAGAGGGTCGCACGGAGTTGACGACCGTCGCTCAAGCCTTTAACAACATGGCGTCATCGCTGGAACAACGAATCAAGTACCTGTCGTTCCTGGCGACGGCGGGCTCCACGCTACTGACTGAATTTCGGACTGGATCGGACGTAGAGGCAACTCTGGAGGCGTTCTGCCGCGAGCTTGACGCTACGGGCGCAGGACTGGTGGCCCGGGAGGATGCCGAGATTCCCACGTACTGGTACGGCGTCGATTTCGACGAATCTCGTTGGCGGAAACTAGCCATGGATGTCGCCGCGTACTCGCCGGCGGCCATCGCCATCGACGATGCGGCGGTCGCGCTCATGATCGTGCCCGTGTTGGCAGACGCCGTGTTCCTCACGGTCCGTAAAGACGCGTTTACGGATGAAGAACAGCAAATTATCACGAATTTCGCGTATCAATTCGGTCTGGCGGCTGATAATGCGAGGCTGTTCGCCGCCCAACAGGAGGCGTTGCAGGTTAAGGATCAATTTCTTTCCATCGTGTCGCACGAGCTTCGCACCCCGCTGACGACGATCAAAGGGTACGCGCAAATGCTCCAGCGGAAGTTGGACCACAGTCCGGAAGATCAACGGTTTGCCACCAATATCGACGCACAGGTTGGCCGACTCAGCCGTCTGGTGGACGATCTGCTAGACGTTACTCGCTTTTCGCGCGGGCAATTCGAACTGACCGTGGAACGCACAGACATCCGGTCTGCCCTGGAAGAAGTGATAGCGCGCTTTCGGGTCGTGGCCCCAAAACATGGCTTTCGAATGGTACTCGACGAGGGAAGTTTCGAGGGCGAGTGGGATCGCGACCGGTTAGAACAAGTGATGAACAATTTGATCGGAAATGCCGTCAAATACTCACCTGGCGGCGGCGAGATAGTCGTGTCGACACGCCATCAGAACAACCATCTCCTGGTCGCGGTACGGGATCACGGAGTGGGTATCCCCGAACGCGATCAAAGGCATCTCTTCGACCGCTTTTTTCGCGGGAGCGCCGAGAACTCTGATATCAAGGGGCTGGGACTGGGACTGTACGTTTCACAACGGATAGTAGAAGCGCACGGTGGGACTATCGGGGCAACCAGCGTAGCGGGTGAGGGCAGTGAGTTCTTTTTCACGCTGCCTCTGCTGGCGCGTGAGGCGCGAAATGGTGTCACCGCTCAGAACCCGCGCCTCGTCTAACGGGGCCGTATCATCACGGCCCTGACCCGTAGCCCGTCCCCGCGTTTTAGGGCAAGCTGTTAGCCTACTACGTGATTACTCTTGAAGCGGCTATTTTTGACATGGATGGCTTGTTGATCGACACCGAGCCGATCTGGCGACGATCGGAAATTGAGGTGTTTGGAGAGCTCGGGCTCCATCTAACCGAGGAACAGTGCATGGAAACGATGGGGGTCCGCGTGGCCGAAGTCGTGGAACTTTGGTACAGCCGGTACCCCTGGGATGGACCCACCTGCGAGGAGGTCACGCGCCAGATTTATGCCAGTGTGATCGAGCATGTTCTGTCCGAGGGAGAGCCCTTGCCAGGCGTGTTGTACACGCTTCGAACCGTGCGCGATCGCGGGCTGTTATGCGCGATCGCGTCGTCATCGAGCGAGATTCTGATTCGCGCGGTGATCCAAAAGCTCAACATCGGGGAATTCATTCAGACCATCTGTTCAGCAGATGATGAGGCTGAAGGGAAGCCGCACCCGGCGGTGTATCTCACCGCGGCGCGACGCCTGGGAGTACCGCCGGACCGCTGCGTTGCTTTTGAGGATTCGCCTAATGGCGTGCAGTCCGCGAAGGCGGCCGGGATGCTCTGCATCGTCGTCCCGGATCCATACCTGGCCGGAGATCCACGTATGGAGCGGGCCGACCTGCGATTGGAATCGTTGGAAGAGTTTTCGAGCCAGACACTCGACAGCCTATCTTTGCAAGCGAGCCGGCGCTGACCTGGGCGCGAGGGCGACGGCTGTACCGAGCCGTTTGAAGCCATAATGTGTGCAGTGAATCCACACAGTTGTGTGTCTTTTCGACACATTTGCGTCGATTCAGCAATAAATGGTATGGTGTAGCGACATCACTTTGGCCCGGCGCGCGCGCTCCTGATCGATCGACATGGAGACTCTGACGTTGCTGCGGCAACGAGAAGAGTTGTATGACTCAGGATTTGGCGCGTCCCGCTGAGGCCCAGAACTGGCGGTCGACGCTGATGGGCGTTTGCGTGGCGCAGGCCACAGCTATCGTCGGTTTCGACTTTACTCTGCCATTCATTCCACTCTACCTGCAGCATGATCTCGGGGTGCATGGCATAGGCCAGACCGCGCTGTGGGCCGGCCTCATCAGCTTTGGACCTGCCATCCCGGCCACGATTTTCGGCCCACTTTGGGGCCGACTGGCCGACCGAGTCGGATACCGGGTCATGCTGCTGCGAGCAATCATTTGTGCTGCCATCCTGTTGGCGTGCATGGGATTGGTACCATCCGCGGGTGTTCTGCTGGCGTTGCGTATGATTCAGGGAGCGCTCACCGGCACGGTGTATTCGGCGCAAGCATTGGTCGCCGCCTCGGTGCCGGAACGGGAGACCGGACGATCGATGGGTCTCCTGCAAATGAGTGTCTACATTGGTGCGACCTTTGGGCCTATCGCCGGCGGCGTCGTCTCCGAGCTGTTCGGATATCGCGCCGCCTTTGCGGGAGCCGGCATCCTGCTGGCAGGCGCCGCTGTTGTCGTATTCTTCTTCGTCCATGAGCCAGACCGGAGAGCCCACAAGCCGACTGAGAAAACGTCCCGCCCGTCGTTCGTGTCCGTATTGCTCATTCCATCATTTGCCGCGGCCCTCGTCTTGACCACCGTAGTACAGCTCGCCAACACGGCGCTTCTGCCGATCGTGCCATTGTTCGTACAAGAGCTATTGCGCAGCGGTCGGGGGGCGGCCGGCGCAACTGGTTGGGTCATGGCGTTTTCTGGCGTGACGGCGGCAGCCGGCTCGTATCTGGCAGGGCGTCTCCAGCGATACGTGGGATTGAAGAAGTTGATCGTGGCAGCTCTGGTCGCCAGCATAGTACTGCTCATCCCGCAAGCATTTGCCGGCAGCTACGTGTCATTCCTGCTGCTACGGGGAGCCGCAGCATTCGCCTTCGGCGCACTCTTTGGCCTGGTGGGAGTCTGGGCGGCTATATCCAGTCCGAAGGATGCCAAGGGCACCGCGTTCGGTCTGCTGGGCGCCGCCTCGTCGTTGGGATTCGGCGTGGGACCACTGGCCGGTGGAGCTCTCACTGCTCTCGTGGGCATCAGGCCGGTATTCATCATCTCGGCCGTCTCTCTCGCCGTCCTACCGGTCGTACTGTTTGGTTCGGTCGCCGCATTCTCCATGGCGCGACGGACCTTGACGGCGCGAGGGTTGCGCAGCGTCACTGAGGGAGAGTAGTGTAACGTCGCATCCAGTATTCCGGCGTTCGATCGCACCTGGAGGCCAAGTGCAACCGCTCACCGCTGTCCCACTCGACGAGATCCGCCAGGCGCGGGAAAGAATACGACAATCGGCGCTCCGCACCCCCCTGGTCCCATTGAATGTGGCGG
>DAINCT010000004.1:25605-33797 GCA_036732245.1 Chloroflexota bacterium
CCCGCCACTATCTATCTCAAGCTAGAGAATCTGCAGCCCATCGGTTCCTTCAAGATCCGCGGGGCGAGCAATGCCATGGCAGCGGCATCGCCTGCTGCACTGGCGCGTGGCGTGTACACCGCCAGCGCCGGAAATATGGCGCAGGGTGTTGCATGGAACGCACGGCGCATGAATATTCCGTGCACGGTGGTGGTGCCGGACCACGCGCCACAAACGAAGCTGGATGCGATCGCACGCCTTGGTGCTGATGTTATCAAGGTGCCCTTCGATCGCTGGTGGCAGGTGCTGGTCGAACGCGGTTACCCGGAGATTGACGGGGTATTTATACACCCGGTGAGCGATCCCCTGGTGATGGCCGGCAACGGTACCATTGGTCTGGAAATTCTGGAGGAGCTTCCCGGTGTGGATTGTGTTATTGCGCCGTACGGTGGAGGCGGTCTCAGCACCGGCATCGCTTCGGCGCTACGAGCGCTTAAACCCGAGGTGAAAGTCTACGCGTGTGAAGCAGACACCGCGGCTCCGCTGGCGGCGTCACTCGCGGCGGGTCAACCGGTGCAGTTCGACTACATACCCAGCTTCGTGGATGGCATGGGGGGAAAGAGCGTATTACCGGAGATGTGGCCGCTGGCACGAGACCTCCTGGCCGGCTCGTTGGTCGTCTCACTCTCGGAAATCGCCTCCGCACTCAAGTTGCTGGTCGAGCGCAATCGCATCGTGGCGGAAGGCGCCGGCGCGGCGCCGATCGCGGCAGCGTTGAACGGCGGTGCCGGTACCGGCACGATCGTGTGTGTCGTGTCCGGGGGAAATATCGATCTGGCACGATTGGTTCAGATCTTGAGCGACCGGATCGCTTGAGCTTTACAGGTTGAGACGGCAGCGGACCAAAGTTACCACTGCGCCGAAGCCATCCTTCCACGTGATTTTCTTGCCTTCCTCATACGTGCGCCCATAGTACGACACCGGCATTTCATAGACGCGGAGTTTTGTATTCCTCAGCACCTGTGCCGTCATCTCCGGCTCGATTCTGAAGTCATTTTCTCGAAGTCGGAAGTTATCGACGACCTCGCGCTTGAACACTTTGTACCCCGTCTCCATGTCCGTCAAAGTGGAATTAAACAGTACATTAGTCAGCAGAGTGAGCATTCGATTTCCCACCATGTGCCAGAATAGGTACACGCGCTGAGGACGCCCTCCGGACAGGCGAGATCCGTATACGACGTCAGCATGGCCGTTCACGATTGGCTCCAGTAGTCTGGGAAACTCGGTTGGGTCATACTCCATATCGGCATCTTGAATGATGACGATATCGCCCGTCACGTGCGCGAAACCCGTGCGGACCGCTGCGCCCTTACCTCGGTTGCGCTCATGCACGATCACGCGTATATCAGGCCGTGAATCGAGGGAGTCCAGCATGCGCCGAGTCCCATCGGTGGAACCATCGTCTACCACGATAATTTCAAGCTCGACCTTTTTGCCGAGTGCTGCCGCGAGGTCGACCTGACTCACGGCATCAATCACGTTCATGATGGTGCGTTCTTCGTTGTAAGTCGGCACGACAACAGATAGTTTCATGAGAGATAGCATAGCGGCTCATCACCTGCCGACAAAGCTTTAGTCTGAGAGTCCATGGAAACCCGCTCCCTTCCCACCGCAAACCAGCCCCCAAACCTCCCCGGCCAACGCGGCTCGCCTCTTGCGCACAGGCGAGGCGTCGTCCTGGGCAGCGTCCTGCTACTTGTGTCCGCACTTCTGACCGCCCTGTGGCGCGAACGTTTTGAGTTCTGGACGTTCGGGGTGGCGACAGTGGCCGCGTCAATCCTACTGTACTCGGCGGGTTGGTGGCGTACGCGGCGACTCGTGGCCGCCACTCTGGTGCTCGACATCGCCGTTGTATTCCTCTTTCTCTGGTCGCTGGGCGAGACCGAGCATGTGGTGATCCGGGTAGTAAACGGGCAATATATTGGATCGGTTGGCACGGCAGCACTGCCGGTCGGGCAGGTCATGACGGGTGGACAGTTTGGGCTGTATTCCGGCTCCCTGTTCGAATACCGCGTTTCCCCGCTGGGCGAGGCGGCGATGTCCCCGCCCACTGCGCCACTGGCACGCTTCGGCGAGTGGATGCGCCTGACGCTCGCGCCGGCATGGTCGAATGTGCACATCGTCGCCGACGGGCCGGGCCGTCCACGTGTCTCGCCTCCGAACGTTCTCACCGGGAGCTGGGCGACCAACCGTCGAGGCGAATACACGGGCTCCCCTTCTTCCAGCGTTCTGCTTGGCACTGCTCCCTCAGGCAGCTACACCATAGAAGGGGACCTGGTACGCGGAGACGGCACGCAGGGAGTCCTGCTGGGCGTCGACGCCGCTCATCATGGATATCTGTTCGAAACACGACCGGATGTCTCGGACGTGCAATGGGTGGAGTGGAACAACGGAGTGCCGGGCAACGGTCTCGGCGGGTCGGCGACGAAATTGCCCCTTGGAACCATGGTGCAGCGCGACATCCGGTTGGTTTTGGCGAACTCTTTGTGGGCGCTCGTCCTTCTCGTATTCGTCATTCCCCTGTATTTGGTGCTTCTCTGGGTATTCCATCTGATCGGTGGTACGGCCGACGACGAATTGCTTCCCTTGGAACGGGCCCTGCGACAACGCGGCACAATGCCGGCGATAGCGGGAATCATCGCCCTCGCGGCCACGATTTTGACCTCCCTCATTGCATCCAATCTCCTCGAACGGATTCCACATGTGCAGGACTCGGTTGCGGACCTGTTTCAGGCGAAGACTTTCGCGCTGGGTCGACTCTGGGTACCTGACCCCCATTTGCACAGTTTCTTCAGTGAGGAATTTATTCCCGTGCACGACGGCAAATGGTTCAGCAAGTACCCGCCCGGCTGGCCATTGCTGCTGACTGTCGGCGTCTTGATGCATCTTCCGTGGCTGGTCGATCCGGTCTTATCGGGGATGGTAGTTCTACTGACCTTTCTCATCGGGCGCGAAGTGTATAGTGCCACGGTCGGAATTCTGGCTGCACTGCTCACGCTCAGTTCGCCCTTTTTTCTCTTTCTCGGCGGGTCGTTTATGCCGCACACGGCAACCGTCGTCTACCTCTTGAGCGCAACGTATCTCTACATCCGCTGGTACCGACGATCGAGCGGCAGGACACAAGACCGACGAACGGAGGCTTTCCTCCTGTCTTCGTCCGGATTTCTCCTCGGTATGGGGTTCATCACGCGTCAGACTGACGCGATTGCATTCGCGTTGCCTTTCGCGGCGTTCCTGCTGCCAAGCGTGAGGAGAAGACATTTCGCGCCTGTCCTCTGGCTTGTGCTGGGAGGTATCCCGCCTGTAGCCTGCATGCTGGCGTACAACTGGATCCTCGCCGGTAGCCCGATAACAAGCCCGTACAGTCTGTGGTGGCCGTTCGATCGACTAGGGTTTGGCCCAACGGTGGGGATTGGCGGATTCACTCCGGCGCAGGGCCTCTGGAACACCAGCTTCAATCTCCAGATGCTACTGGCACACCTCTTCGGCTGGCCGTTCTATCTGACCCTTATGCTGGCCGGCGTGCCCTTCATTACAGGGAGGGCGACGCGCTGGGATTGGGCATTTCTGGCATCCGCCGGCTCAATCGTGCTGGCATACATCGCATATTGGAACCCGGGCGTGATGTACGGGCCCAGGTACTACTTTGCCGCGGTTCCATGGCTGGTCCTTCTGACAGCACGCGGCCTGGAAGAGTTATACCGATGGCCGTTGAGACTGCCTCTCCCTTGGGCGCATGACCGCGTTGCCGCCTTGGCGATTCCCGCCGCGGTTCTGGCACTGCTCGTGTCGTACAACGTGACGGTATATCTTCCCGCTCAGGTGTCCATCTATCAAGGGTATAACTACACCAGTGCGGCCTCAATCGATGCGGTGCAACATGCCGGTATTCACGATGCCTTGATCTTCGTGGTGTCTAGACCGGCAACGCAGTGGTGGTCCTACGGAGAGGTGTTCTCAAGCAATTCGCCACTGCTCGACGGCGACATCGTGTACGCCCGTGACGCTGGAGTCGCCGATCGGGCACTGATGCGAGTCTACCCGGGACGAAATTACTTTCGGCTCGACTACACGACATTAACCCGCCTATCAGGCTAGGCACGAAACATGCTCAGGTCGCGGGAGACAACTTTTTGTTAACCGTCTGTCTCTGGCAGAAGGAGAGCGCCATGTTTTCAATTCTCTGGATAATCGCAGTCGTCCTGATCGTGCTGTGGATCATCGGCCTGGTCGCCCACATTCTGGGGGCCGCCATTCACATCCTTCTGGTGCTCGCGGTCATTGCTTTCGTCATTGGATTCGTGACCCGCAACCGATAGCCAACCAGGGGTCTCTTCGTCCCTGAACTGCCATGCCACCGGCTACCATAGGGGGAACGACTGGGTGCGAACCCTACTTCGCCCGGCGAGCATTGAGTTGAGGGACGGCGACGCCGTCCGTCCCACCTGAAGGTGATTTCGACGGAGGTATCGACATGACGCTGACACCTGGAAAGATCAAGGGACTCGAGAATCTATCGGATGACCGAGGGGTCATCGCCGCTGCAGCCATGGACCAGCGGGGCTCGCTCAAAAAGGCGCTGGCCGCGGCGGGAGGCGGTAATGTGAGCGACGCCCAGATGGAAGAGTTCAAGACGTTGGTTACAGAGGTACTCACCCCGCACGCCAGTGCAATTCTGCTCGATCCCGAATTTGGGCTCCCAGCAGCCAGGCGGCGCGCTCCTTCAGCCGGACTCCTCCTGGCCTATGAAGAGTCAGGGTACGACAACACGCAGCCGGGCCGCCTACCGGATTTGCTGCCACACCAATCAGTGCGACGTATCCAGCAGGAAGGCGCCGATGCGGTCAAAGTATTGATCTACTACAACCCGTTCGAGCGGACGGAGATCAACGACATCAAGCATGCGTTCATCGAACGGATCGGGGACGAATGTGCGGCCAACGACATTCCGTTTTTCCTGGAGTTCGTGGGATATGACCCGGAGGGCGGAGACGAAAAAAGCCTAGACTACGCCAAACGTAAACCCGAGATTGTAGCGGGCAGCATGACGGAATTCTCCAAGCCCGAGTACGGAGTCGACGTACTGAAAGTGGAAGTGCCGGTCAATATGAAGTTCGTTGAGGGCACGAAGAGCTTCAAGGGCGAGGCAGCATACTCCAAGCAAGAAGCGATCGACCTTTTCCGCCGGACGGCTGAGTCGGTCTCGATGCCGTTTATTTACCTCAGTGCCGGCGTCAGTAATGACGAGTTCACCGAAACGCTTCAGTTGGCAGGTGATAGTGGCATTCGATTCGCCGGGGTCCTGTGCGGACGTGCGACGTGGGCCGATGGCATAAAAGTGTACGGGCAGGACGGCGCGGATGCTTTCCGGCGGTGGCTTGAAAGTGACGGCGTACGGAACATCGACGCGGTCAACGCGCAGCTCAAGGCGGCGCAGCCGTGGTACAGCTTTTACGGGGTTTCCTCACCCGAAGCGCTCAATCCACGAGCTATGACGCGCGTGTAGCAGATTGATTGCTGTCCGTTTTGTTCATGCAGGGTCCCGTGGATTAACAGGCGATGGCGCGTCGCTGCCGACTAGTTCCCCGGGAGATACTGCGTTAACTGCAGATGTAACGCCAGTGCCGCTGCTCCCAGAGATCTGCGCCCCATTTCATGCGCCTCCACGTCCTCCGGATCCTGAGCACCGGCACGCATCAAAACCTGAAGGAGGAGCGCACGCTCTTTCGGTGTAAGGCTATCCGTGAAGGCCTCCAATTTGCGGGAGAATGCGTCGAGTTCCTCACGAGTCATAGACTCTTCCTGCGTGGTGAGTTCGCTGCTCATTGCCTCTCCCCTCATTGAAACAGTGCGAATTCGGCCTGACATCAGCCTAACGCATGACTACTGTACCGTACTGTGAACGAGCTATCACAGTACCAAAAATTATCGGTTGGGGAGGAATGCCATGGTGCGTTGCGTGATTGCACGATGAAGGAAGAGCCTCGTGCCAAGGGGACAGTGTGGTGGCAGCAGGGCGTCATCTATCAGATCTATCCTCGAAGCTTTCGTGACTCTAATGGTGACGGAATAGGAGACCTGCCGGGCATCCTCGAGCGACTAGACTATCTCGCTCAAACCTTGAGGGTCGACGCCGTCTGGCTCTCACCGATTTTCCCTTCTCCCATGGCCGACTTCGGATACGACGTTGCGGACTATACGGACATTGACCCCATGTTTGGCACACTGCATGATTTCGATGTTCTCCTCGAGGCGGTCCACACGAAGGGAATGCGCCTGATCATTGATTTCGTGCCCAATCACACGTCGGACCAGCACCCCTGGTTCAAGGAATCGCGCTCTTCACGGAGTTCTGCCAAACGCGATTGGTACGTCTGGCGGGACCCGAAACCGGACGGCTCCCTGCCCAACAATTGGCTTTCGATTTTTGGCGGTGACGCCTGGGAATGGGACGAAGCCACAGGCCAGTATTACCTGCACACCTTTGTCAAGGAGCAGCCCGATCTCAATTGGCGAAATCCTGAAGTGAAGGCGGCCATGTTCGACGCACTGCGCTTCTGGCTGGAGCGGGGCGTCGACGGTTTCCGCATCGACGTGGCTCACTTCATCATGAAGGATCCTGAATTACGCGATAACCCACCCAATCCGGACGTAGGGCCCGGCGGTCCACCGGCGTACGCGTGGGACAGTCAGCAACACGTCTATAACCTGGGGCATCCGGACGTACACGGTGTCTACCGGGAAGTCCGGCAGTTACTCGACGAGTACAGCGCGGAGCGACCGCGCGTGTCGATAGGCGAGATTCACGAGTTTAATTGGCCCATCTGGGTCTCCTATTACGGTAAGAATCTCGATGAACTGCATATGCCGTTTAACTTCGCGCTACTCAACGTTGCGTGGAGACCGGCAGATGTCCGAGCTGTGGTGGAGGCGGTCGAAGACGTCGTCCGGGTCGGCGCCTGGCCTAACTACGTGCTCGGCAATCACGACACCCACCGCCTGGCATCTCGCGTCGGAGCCGACCAAACCCGGGTTGCTCTCATGATGCTGCTTACTCTACGGGGTACGCCGACGATGTATTACGGGGAAGAGTTGGGGATGGAAGACGTCGAGATTCCTCCCGAGTTGGTTCAGGATCCGTTTGAGAAGAACGTCCCGGGGCTGGGTCTCGGTCGCGATCCGGAGCGATCTCCGATGCAGTGGGACGCATCAGCGAACGCGGGCTTTTCAACGCCCGGAGCCCACCCTTGGTTGCCCGTGGCCGACAATTACGGAACCGTAAACGTCGAGTCCGAATTGGTCGAGCCGTCCTCCACTCTCAATTTCGTCCGCCGTTTGCTCGATCTCCGGCGTTTCTCGCCCGCTCTACACTCCGGAACATACCGCTCCATCGCGGTCGAAGATGCCGACTGCTATGTGTATCGGCGAGAAGCTGAAGGGCGCCGGTTCGTGGTCGCTCTCAATTTTTCGGCCGGATCCAAGACAATCAGCGTTCCCGCCTACGGGCGCGGACTGGTTCGCGTCAGCACTCACTCGATCGAGGACTCAGAGGTCGATCTTCAGGCTCTGCATCTCCAGCCAAACGAGGGCTGTGTCGTGGAAGTTCATTCGGGCTGATCTTCGCCTCTTGACAATAGCTTCGTGTGGCTCGATACTTCAGACATGTCGCGCCGAGGAGGAGCCATGCTGCGGGTCATCGTCGTTTTCGGTAGCCTGACGGCATGCTGCTGCTTCGGATTGCTTTCCGTGGGCGGCGTGGCGTTCGCGGCGCATCAGGCAGCCGGGTCGCATCAGGACTTTCCGCCACGCCCGGGTGCAACGCCGATCGTTATTGGTCTCCCGAATCTCAATCCTCCGACGGCGACCGCGGTTCCGTCCGGAAGCCATGTGTCTGGTTCATCAAAGCCGGCTTCGCCTCCGGATGCCGTACGCGTGGCACTGACCAACACATATGTCAAAGCACTGCTTAAAGGCAGGGCCTACCGCGTTGATAGGGTGACCGCGTGGATCTCGGGAAAGGGCAAGCTTGTAGTGGTCGGATTCTACAGTGCTGCCACCGTGTCGGGAATCTGGATGAACCCCGGAAAGCCGCCGTACCACGCGACTTACCACAAAGTCACAGGCATACGCGTGTACGTCCACCCCACTCAAGG